>PAVP01000014.1 GCA_002713975.1 Acidimicrobiaceae bacterium
CGTCGCATCAGGTCTGGGCGTCGATTTCTCAGAGAATTCCGACTCTGACGGCGGCGTAGGAATCATCGTGCTGGGGGTCTTTGCGCTTATTGGCATGAATGTCATCAACACGTTCTTCAAAGGAGCGTTGGTGGCAGGCGCGCATGAACGTTTCACTGGTGGTGACCCCACCATCGGGTCGTCACTATCGGGCGCATCAGCTCGACTGCACCGACTTGTTCCATGGGCGTTGATGGCAACAACGGTTGGAATCATTCTCTCCATCGTCGAGCGGCAAGGTGGCCAATTCGGGCGCATCGCTCGAGGCATGTTCGATATGGCGTGGGGAGTCATCACCTTCCTCATCGTGCCTGTCGTCATGTTCGACGACCTCGGACCGATCGCAGGATTGAAACGCTCAGGACAACTCCTTCGAACCTCGTGGGGAGAAAACCTGACAGCCCAAGTCGGGTTCGGATTATTTTCCTTCGCGCTGGCGATCCCCGGCATTCTTCTGGTCGTGCTGGGTTCCTCAAGTGGCATCTGGGCGCTCATTGTCATCGGTGTGCTCGCGGTCATGTTCGCTGCGGTCGTTTCCGCGGCACTCAACGGCATCTTCCAAACAGCCCTCTACCTGTATGTGACAACAGGTGAAACGCCAGCCGGTTTCGGAGAACAACAACTGACCGCATCGTTCAACCAGAAATAAGCGCTACCCGAGAACCTCGGCGATCGCGAGCTCCGCGATCCGATCCGGGTCATACCCCAACTCTTCGGTCAGAATCTCCCAGTTGTGTTCACCCCAGGTAGGACCGCCATAGGTCACAACCGCCGGGGTCCGAGACATTATGAATCGAGAGTTTTCGATCGTCGTCGTACCTTGGGTTGGATGACCGACCTCAATGAAATGATTCCGGTGAGCTAACTGGGGATCATCGAGGCAATGATCTGTGTTCTGCACCCGATGAGATGGAATTCCGGCAGCCTGACAAGTNGCCATTGTGTCGGTGCAGGAACGTTGTGACGTCCATTCCCCGATCCGTTGCTCGAGTTCATCTTGGTTGGCTCGACGAGCGTCGATGTCGAGTCCCGCGAGCTCCGGGGCATTGATGAGTTCACACAAGGCTCGCCACTGATCGTCGTCGGTGACTGCAATTGCAACCCATTCGTCGTCACCTGTAGATGGGAAAACGGCGTGAGGAGCGTGGACGACGTCGCGGTTACCCATTCGATCCCACAGACGACCGTTGACGGTCCAGTCCAAAAGAAGCGGGGTGAGTTGTTGCATGGACGCTTCACCTTGACTGAAGTCGATGTACTGCCCTTGACCGGTTGCCCGGTGATGTTCGACAGCAGCCATGATGCAACTGACGAGGAAGCGGGGGGAGATGTAGTCGGTGTAAGCCCCGAACGGGCCGCTTGGTGCCCGATCGGGCCAGCCGGTCGGTTCAAAGAATCCTGAAATCGCTGCAGCCATCGTTCCGTAACCAGCGAGTTCTGTGTAGGGGCCTGTTTGGCCCATGATGCAACTCGACGCCATCACAATGTCGGGTTTGATTTTTCTCAGTGACTTGTAATCCAGTCCGAAGCCCGCCATGCCTTTGGGAGAGAATGATTCCAACACCACATCGGCCCATTGCACCAAATCGTGCACCACGTCGATCGATTCGGGTTTCGTGAGGTCGAGTGANAGTCCACGTTTACCGGCGTTCATGTTGCTGTACAGGGCGGAGTTATCCGGCAGCGCCTCGTCGTCTCGGAACGGTTGCAGTGTTCGCGCGGTGTCCATTCGGGCTTCAGAATCGATGCGAATGATGTTTGCGCCGTAGTCGGCGAGCACCCGGCTTCCAGCTGGCCCTGCCATCACCCACATGAAATCCAAAATCTTCAGTCCTTCAAGGGCCTTTCCTTGCCGGCCGGGAACCGCAGGGATTACCACTTTGGGGGTTCTGGGTGCTTCGGACAGTATTTGTTCGGTGTGTTCACCGATTGTTGGCGGCTGGGGGAGAGGCTCCTGTGGGGTTTCAGAAAAAATTGCCATCCGCCCCGGGAAACGCACGACACGGTCACCAATCTGGATGTCTTCCCAGATACCTCTCTCGGTGAGGTGAGGGTTGTTGAGGACATCTTCAGCTGTGGTGATCGGCGCGATCAGTAACCGGCGAGTAAAGGCTTCTTCGAACAGTTCTGCTTTGGTTTTGGTGGCACAGAACTCGCCGATGACGTCTTTCACTCGGTNGTATTCTGATACGGGTTCCTGGCCCGAGAAAATGAGTTCGCCGTAGTTGAGCCAATCCTTGTCGCGGGTGGCTTCGTCGCAGAACCCTTCTTCGAACACCCATTCCATCAGGTTCCTTGTGAACGGGCCGAGNGCNGGNCCGAACAGGACCGTGACGGAAACATGCCCGTCCGCGCATGGCCACATCAGTTGAACATAGACATCGGAAATGGTGACACCGCCAGCTGAACGAATAGCGGGAGGAGCATTGATCGCCGATGCCACCATGTTGGTTTGACTNGCCTGCAAGGTGGAAGCTTGAGCGGACAGGTTGATGTGTTGACCCAATCCGGAATTGTGTTGACGTTCGTAGAGAGCAATGAGGGCTGCTCCTGCAGCTTCGGAGGATGCGTGCATGTGTGCCTGAGCTAGTGGGATGCGAAGGGGGGAGCGATCCAAATCGCCTGCCAGGCTCATCTGACCTCCNGAAGCCATGATTGTCAGATCTGTCGCTTCCCATAACGCTTTTGGTCCNTCGTCTCCGAACGCNGAGATAGACAAATGAATGAGCGCGGGGTTTCTTTCCGCCATTACGTCGTAACCAAGCCCCAAGTCGTTCAACACCCCGGGGCCGAACGCCTCGATCACAATGTCGGCACCGTCGGTTAAACGGAGCAGTTCGTCGCGTCCATCAGATGTTTCAAGGTCAACAACGATCGACTTTTTGCCTCTGTTGTACGACCAATGCCACAGAGAAGTGTCAGGGGATACAACGTCGTCTGCGAACGGCCCAACAGACCGGGAGTGAGAACCATNGGGGGGTTCGACCGTAATGACCTCAGCACCCAACGACGCCAAAACGCTTCCAGCCAGCTGGCCGCGTTCGTCTGCTAACTCAATTACCCGGTAATCCCCCAGCATGGTCATAGATTTACGCGCCCCCGATGCGGTGTAAAGACCTAGGGAAGTATTCCTCGCGGATGGCTAGCTAATCCAATCGGATAGCTCAGGTCTCACATTCGCTGTATGACCTCGGAAGCAAACTTGGAATAAATGTCGTACTGCTGATCAACCGGGGGAATGAAATTGATTCCATCCAGGCCCTGTTTTTCTAGATCAGTGAGTTGTTCAACAATGTCACCGGGTTGTCCAACGATCGCGCATTCCCGGATGAGTTCAGGGGTCACAAACCGAGCTTCTTCTTCATCAAGGTGACCGTAATGAGAGGAATGAACCTCAGAAATAGTCCTATTAGCGTCTCGTTCTCGACGAAACGCAACGTACTGATCCCAAATCGATTCGACGAACGGTGGCGGCTCAGCATCGGCTTCGAGGAACCGATCGTAAAGATAATGAACGTTGACCATCACCGATGACCCAACTTCTTGCAACACACGGGGAGATGACAACGTTTCACCCGAGTTCAACATCAACACGTTGACCAGAGCCGTGGTTTCAAATCCGTCAAGGTTCCGCCCGGCGCGGTCAGCTCCATGTTTCACGTTCGCTAACGCGTCGGGGATGCTTCCCCCTCGCGGAATACCGGTGATCAAACCGTCGCCTAGTTCCCCTGCGAGACTTTGTGATCGTGGGCCGAATCCGCCAACGTGAATTGGGATCGGATTTTCAATATCGATGTAGTCAAGTTCGAGGCTCTGAAAATTCACTGGATGGCTACGTCCGTTCGCGGTGTAGTCAACGGTCTCACCGTTAAGCAGCGCCCGGATAACTCGCAGATCTTCGGCGTAATCAGCGACCGTCATGGGGAGTTGCCCCATGTTTCTCATCGCAGTGTTGCCGGTACCCACACCCAGAAAGGTTCGACCCGGAGCGAGCCGGTTGATCGTCGCGATCGCGTTGGCTGTCGCAGGTGCAACCCGTAGAGCCGGGATTGCGACCCCCGAACCCACGCGTATCCGTTTGGTCCGTTCAGCGACCAACGTCATCATCACCCAAAGATTCGAACGCAACAGGGGGCTGTCCCACACCCAACAAAAGTCGTAGCCGGAGTTCTCTGCTTCTACCGCTAAATCAATTTCATCGAAGCGGCTGACCGTAACCCCGAATTTCATGAAGGAAGCTTCTAGTCGGTGTTTCGCACAAGACGAAATACTGGGATAACTCTCGGGGCTGCTTTCTCGGCGTACTTATGAAACACAGGAAGTTCTTCAGCCTGGGCAGCGTACAAACGGTCACGTTCTTCGCCTTCGGTAAGGACTGCTGTTGCCTCGTATTGGTCGGTTCCAACTTCCAAAAGGACATCTGGATTAGCGACCAAGTTGTGATACCAGTTTGGGTTCGTGGCAGCGCCACCCATGGAAGCAATGATCACGAGATCCTCTTCATCTGTTGAATACGCGAGAGGAGAACACAACTCGCGGCCCGACTTAGCGCCAATCATGGTGACCAAAACAATCGGTGTTCCTTCAAATGGAGGACCGCACTGTCCCTCGTTCTCCCGGAACTCTGCTATTGCTTTTTCGTTCATCGACAAAAAATCTATTGGCACCGTTTTCTCCTCTGGTCTGGGCCAAAGCTAGTCCCTCGTCACGTGAGACCCGGCGATTAAGGGATTTGTCCGCGCTGCCTTAGCGGGCCGCTTGTAGGTCATTGGTGGTGATACGAATCGGCTCGTGGCTAGCTACGACATCCATAACGTTGGCGCCCGTTCCTAAAAGGTGGAGGACGTGGTTCACCGTGGCGTCGCTTTCAACATGGGTTACCACGGCCTCACTGTCGATAACAGCTGTATGTGGGTAACGCTCACGAACCCACGCAAACAAGTCTTGAGGCAACGTCCGCCCATAACGCCACAAACAAAAAACGTTCATTTCGAACACCAACAACGGCCGATCGCGTTGCAGGGTGTTCACAGCACCTTGCAATACCCCCAACTCGCCNCCTTCAACATCAATTTTGATGAAATCCACATGGTCGAGCCCCAAGGTGTCAACTGCCTCGTCGACAGTCACAACCGGGACCGAGACGTCCCCTAGTTCTTCGGACAAAAAGCCCCAACCGCTCCCGTTCCCATCTTCGTGGAAACCCATCGCTCCTGACTGTGGACCTACGGCGGTTTCCATTACAGAAACTGATGCCCCGGTGCAACGACGAACGGTTTCGCGTAGGGAACGGTGGACAGAAGGAGCGGCTTCAAAAGCGATTACCCGACCGGATGGGAAACGTTGCGCGAACGCTGCGGTAACCGCACCGATAGAAGCGCCAATGTCTAGAAGGACCGGAGCGTCGTTAAGTAATAAGTCGGCGATTCGGACGGCTGGTTCAAAAATTTGGCCTTGTTCCGTGCATTGTTTGAAATAGAGGTCGTCGGCTTCACCCGCTACCTCTACATCGAACCCCGAAACTGTCAGGCTGCCTATCTGAAGATCACTTGTCACTGCGCTGAGAGTAGCCAACAGCGGTAGCTTTGACGTTTCGGTGCACCAATGGAGGTCGCTATGCCGATCTTCCTTGGCTTAGTAGGTTCTTTAGTGATCGGTATATCGGACTTTTGTGCCCGCTATGTCGCTCGCCGAAACCATGCCGCGACNACCGCAGCAACTGGNCTGATATTCGCGACTTCAGCCGCAGTGCTTGTAGCAAGTTTNGGACCNGGCGGGTTTTTGGCNACCGACTACTTATTTGGTTGTGTGTCCGGCCTNGCTAGCGGATGNGCGCTTGCGTTGTTATACCGNGGGTTGGCGGTTTCGTCGGTCGCTGTGGTGTCTCCAATAGTTGCGGTCATGCTCGGAGCAATTCCGATGTTCTGGGAAGTTGNCACCGGAACNTCCCTTACTACAGGTGTCNTGAGCGGTGTNTTNNTCGCTCTTTTTGGGTTAATGGTCACCACATTTGACCCNGCGNTNGGAGACCGAGTCAAACAAGGAGTCATNCTTGGTCTCGCATCGGGGCTTTGNTTTGGTATCGGNCTCGTATTTATGGCGCAGACCAGNGTCGAAGGAGGCCTATGGCCGGTAGTTGGCCAAAGGTCGACGGCTTGCATCATTTTGATCGGGTTTTGCACCGTCCGAGGCTTGCCNCGANTTGTTCGCGGTNATNTNCTGCGCTTCTCAGCNGCAGCCGGNNTTCTCGGCTCGATNGGNGNGTTGTGTTACACCGCAGGCTTTCAACGTGGCTCGGTCACCGCCGTCGCGATCGCAGCATCACTGTTCCCTATTCCTACAGCAGTGCTTGCGGCGACTTTTGACAATGATTCCCTGCGATGGTGGCAGATAGTAGGCATCGGCATTGTTGTCGCCGGGATTGGNTTGATCGCAAAGGGNTGACGCCTCTCAGGAAGCGACCTTGTCCCTTGAAAGAAACGGCATCACTTCGCTCCCAAAGAGCTCCATAGAACGCATCACTTTGTCGTGTGGCATATCTCCCACNTGGAATTGCGCCATAAGNGTTCCCGCGCCGCAAGCGGCAAGGTTCCTCTCAAGTCGTTCTCCTACCTGCTCAGGNGTACCAATGAGAGGTTCACCCGCAGTCAGTGTGGGCCCCCCGGTTGAAGCCAGTTCACGAGCNATCTCAACGCGNGTTTTGTATGACTCAGCTGCGGTGTAGCCGGGCGGGAAAAACGTAGGCAGAGGAAGAGTAAATGCGCGTTCTCTAAAATATTTAATGTGNGGTTCAATTTCCGCCGCCGCCGCTTCCTCGCCGTCAGGATGGACGTAAACAATCGAAGTGAAACCAAATTGCTCAGGTCCAGCTTCGTACCCGAAGTCCTCGCTGGCATATTGGCGGTACCGGTCATAAAACTGTTTGAGACGTTCCATCGGCACAAACGTGCAAGCCAGTGGATATCGATGTTCCGCAGCCCAGCGCAACGTTTCGCTCGATCCCTGCGAAGGAACAAAAATTGGTGGNTGAGGTTGTTGCAGAGGACGAGGCCACACGTTCACATAACGGAACTGGTAATTCTCGCCGTCCCACGAAAATGGTCCAGGTTCAGTCCACGCTTTCACAATGAGATCGTGCGCCTCAAAGAACCTGCTTCGGCTGCGNGTCGGGTCGAGACCCATCGAGTGGTATTCAGCNCCGATCCCTCGCACAAAACCTGAGAGCACTCTTCCTCCCGACATCACATCGAGCATTGCGACCTCTTCGGCGACCCTCAACGGGTTGTCTCTGAGGGCGATTCCNTTGCCCAAGATCGCNATCTTCGCGTTTGTGGTGCGGTCAATAAGAGCCGACGCCATGATGTTCGGTGACGGCATCAACCCGTAAGCGTTTTGGTGGTGTTCATTGACGACGACCGCGTCGAAACCGATGTGGTCCGCGAACGCCAGCTGATCCAGATATTCCCCATATAGACGTTGACCTAACTCCGGGTCNTATTCNCTGTTGGGGTAGACAACCCAAGCCGATGAATACTTCTCACGCACCTCGGGATCAATTTTCGGGTAGGGCATTAGATGGAAGGCGTAGAGCTCCATGTCAGTTCTCCAGAGTCGAATAGAAAGAATTCACTAATGCGGCAGCTGCCGCTGGTTGATCTACAGGGACGAGATGACCCGCCCCGCTCACCGACGCAAACGATGCGTCAAACAATTCCGCGTACTGTTTTGTGTAAACCAGCGAAGTCAGTCGATCTTCCTCACCAGCGGCAACGGTGATCGGACACGTTGCGTGGTGGGCCCGCAACGACAGTCGGGGATCGTAATTCCGCTTCCACATCAACCGAGCTTGCGTGGCTAGGTCAGTCCATACAGCTGTGGCCATGTCAGCGTCTCCAGTCATAGGGTCCACTTGACTGCCGTCGAGACTGTTGGACAGATAAGACAACACGTCAGGTAATTGCATGATGAACAAATCGGGGAGGGGTTCAGGCGGCCTCATGCCTAGAGGCCCGAACAGCACCAACCCCTTCAACAGCGAGGAAAAGTGGATTGCTAGATCAGCGGCGATCCAAGCTCCGAGGCTCGTTCCCACGACCAATGGATCCTTGATATCCAGACCTTCCAACAAGTCCTTGTAATGAAAACTCAAGTCGGTGACGTCGGTCAGCCAATTCGGTGTCTCTTCGCCGCCAAACCCCGGGTGGATTGGCGCAAAAACCTCGAAATTCTCGGCAAGCTCATCATGAAAGTTTGACCAGGCAGAGGTGTTGGCTTCGGCATGCAAAAAGAGAAGAGGAGGACCTTCCCCTCCACGCTGGACTCGCGCAGATTGGGACGGTAATTCAATGTTGATGATCTCGTGTATGTCGCCCATAGCCTCAACGCACCCCGCAGAGCCCTTGCGTAGAAGCCACCCTAGTGTCGTAAGGAACGCGAAGCTTCGTGTACCAACTGCCACAGATCAATAATCTGTTGATAGTTGGTAGAGGCGACCAGTAAGAGGTGTCCCGGATTTATGAACAACGGCTGGAACTTCTGGATTGATCGCGGCGGCACCTTCACCGACATAGTCGGACGATTGCCAGATGGCACATTGGTGACCCACAAGCTCCTTTCGGACAACCCTCGCCAATATTCAGACGCAGCAGTTCAAGGCATCCGAGATCTCTTAGATCTCGCTCCGGACCAGCCGATACCCCTCGACCGTATCGACACGGTCAAAATGGGAACGACCGTGGCAACCAACGCGCTACTTGAGCGACAAGGCGAGCGCACTCTTTTAGTTACTACCGCAGGGTTCGCTGATGTGCTCAGAATCGGTTATCAGACCCGCCCCGACCTTTTTGCGCTCGACATCGATCTACCCGAAATGCTTTACGGCGATGTTTTAGAGATCGATGAACGCGTTAGTGCTGAGGGTGAGGTACTTGTCGAACTAGACGAAGAAGCAGCGCGCCGAGGCCTGCAACAGGCCCGTGCGAACGGATTCACCTCCGTCGCCATCGTTTTGGTTCACGGCTACCGACACACCGACCATGAATCACGTCTGGCGGCCATCGCGCAGGAACTCGATTTCCACCAGATTTCAGTCAGCCACGAAGTCAGCGCCCTAATGAAGATCGTCCCCCGAGGCGACACCACAGTCGTAGACGCATATCTCTCACCCATCCTTCGTCGCTATGTCATGCAGGTAGACGAACAACTTCGCCACGACGAACACAACCCTCGCTTGATGTTCATGCAATCCAATGGAGGGCTCACCGACGCCTATGCATTCCAGGGCAAAGACGCACTGCTGTCGGGTCCTGCGGGTGGGGTCGTCGGAATGGTCCGCACCGCAGAAAAAGCGAATCTCGAGAAGCTGATCGGCTTTGATATGGGCGGCACCTCCACCGATGTCAGCCATTACGCAGGAGAATTCGAACGCGCCTACGAAACTGAGGTAGCCGGCATCCGCGTCCGATCTCCAATGATGGACATCAACACTGTNGCCGCGGGAGGCGGGTCCGTTCTCCACTTCGACGGCAGCCGACTGCGAGTCGGTCCGGACTCAGCAGGCGCCGACCCTGGGCCAACGTGTTACGGCAACGGCGGTCCGCTGGCAATCACCGACTGCAACGTTGTCCTCGGAAAACTCCGCCCAGAGTTCTTCCCATCGGTCTTTGGATCCGACGGAAATCAACCCCTTAACGTCGAAGCAACTACGACAGCATTCCGTTCCCTAGCTGAACAAATNGCCGACGANACAGGAACAACCCAAACCGAGACAANTGTCGCCCAAGGTTTCTTGGATGTTGCNGCGGACAACATGGCCAACGCCATCAAAAAAATCAGTATTGAACGCGGCCACGACGTCAGTGACTACGCATTGGTTTGCTTCGGAGGGGCAGGGGGGCAACACGCGTGCATGGTCGCCGACCGATTGGGGATAGAGAACATCTATGTTCACCCTCACGCAGGAGTCCTCTCAGCCCTAGGCATAGGACTAGCTGACATCCGCAACATCCGAGATCGAGCAGTCGAACAAGAACTCAGCGACGAAACACTCCAAGAGCTCGAACCCCAATGGGACGAACTCGAACGTAACGGAAACCAATACCTCCTCAACGAAGGAGTCGAACCAGCCGCGCGTGAATTACGCCGCCGTGTATCTCTCCGCTACCGAGGTTCTGACACGGCGCTGCTGATTTCCTCAGGCCCCTATGAGCAAGTCCTCTCGGAATTCGAAGCCCAGCACAGCGCACGATTCGGATTCATATCTCCTCAAACAACGATCATTCTCGAATCCATCCAACTCGAAGCCATCGGAGCAGCNGACCCCCTGTTGTTTCCAGAAACAGCTGACGATGCAACGGACTCGCTACTTGGGACATTTCCCACGACCACCGCGGGAGTAACAACCGACACCCCATTCATTGACAGGCAGCGCGTAGCTGCGGACACACCAATTGTTGGACCCGCTGTTCTCGTCGAACCCAACGCCACCACTGTTATCGAGCCCAACTGGGAAGGTCGAATACATTCCAATGGTGACCTCATCATCAAAAGAATCTCCACTCAAAACCACAGANGAGCAGTAGGCACAGANGTAAACCCAGTCCAACTTGAGATCTTCAATAACCTCTTCATGAATGTTGCAGAGCAGATGGGGGTGGTGCTCGAAAACACGGCAGTGTCAGTCAACATCAAGGAACGACTTGACTTCAGTTGCGCCATCTTCGACCCGACTGGGGAACTCATAGCCAACGCGCCTCATCTCCCAATCCATTTGGGCTCAATGAGTGAAGCCATCAAATCTGTCATCGCCAACAATCCCGACATGTCGCCGGGTGACGCGTACGTCCTGAATGCCCCCTACAACGGCGGAACTCACCTTCCCGACATCACGGTTGTGAAACCCATCTTNGATGAAACAACCGGAGAGCGCATCTTCTATGTCGCTGCCCGCGGCCACCACTCCGACATCGGGGGCATTGTTCCCGGCTCAGCGCCGGCGGACTCCACCACCATCGACCAAGAAGGACTTGTACTTGACAACGTCCTCTTGGTCCAAGGCGACAGATTTTTAGAAGAAGAAACCCGGGCAATNATGACCGCNGGACCGTGGCCNGCCCGAAACCCCGATCAAAACATCGCTGACCTCAAAGCGCAAGTTGCTGCCTGTGAGCGAGGAGCGATCGAACTCAAACGGGTTATAGCGCACTACGGCCTCGACGTAGTTCACGCCTACATGGGGCATGTAATGGAAAACGCGGAGGAGTCGGTNAGACGNGTCATTGCAGCGCTCGCGGACTGCGAATTCATTGGAGAAATGGACGACGGCCATCAAATCGCGGTATCGATTCGAGTCAACTTGCAGGAACGNTCCGCAGTCATTGACTTCTCAGGAACCAGCGGACAGCACCCNGGCAACTTCAATGCTCCNAAAGCGGTCTGTCGCTCCGCNGTGCTTTACGTNTTCCGATGCATGGTCAACGACGTCATTCCACTCAACGCAGGNTGCCTCATTCCACTAGATATCAGAATCCCAGACCCGTCCTTAATCAGCCCACACCCCCCGGCAGCGGTCATCGCGGGCAACGTCGAAACTAGCCAGCTTCTCGTAGACACCCTTTTCGGAGCGCTCGGCGTTGTCGCCGGTTCTCAGGGAACCATGAACAACTTCATCTGGGGTAACGACGAACANCAGTATTACGAGACNATTTGCGGNGGCGCCGGNGCCACCTCCACATCTGACGGAGCGAGCGCNGTCCATACGCACATGACCAANACCAGGCTCACTGACCCGGAAATCCTTGAGTGGCGTCACCCAGTNCGAGTTGANCACTTCAAAGTCNGNCACAATTCAGGNGGGCAGGGAGCCCNGCGAGGCGGTGANGGGGTCATTCGACGNCTTCGCTTNTTAGAACCTATGACGGTGAATGTGCTCTCNTCGCGNCGCAAAATNGCNCCCTTCGGGGCTGCCGGNGGAGAAGATGGCCTCGTCGGCATCAATCGNCTCGTGAAGGCCGATGGCAGCAGCGAAGAACTACCNGGGAGCNTCCGGGTGGAAGTTNATAGCGGNGACTGCTTCGAAATTGAAACACCNGGGGGAGGCGGATTCGGNGCTTCCGGGTANAGGAGATAACACCCAGTCGANAACAGGCTGTGGAANCAAAAGGAGNGGGATGATGTCAACTGATCCATGGATGACTTCAGAACAACACCAAGAACTATTTGAAGCGGTAAAGAACTGGGATCGCTGGGGAGCCGATGACCAGGCGGGAGCGCTCAATCTGATTACTCCAGAGATACGAGCCGCGGCCGCGGCCGAGGTCGTCCATGGTCATGCNGTTAGCTGTGCCCGAGAACTACCAGTCGAACCGAACGCCGAAAATCGTCATCCCGCGCTCCACATGATGGTGCGTGGCGGAGATGACTGTGTTTCCCCGCATCTCAACATGGAATCAACTGGTGATTTCGTAGGCGTTGCGTTCCACGGAATGGCGACCTCACATATTGACGCTCTCTGTCACGTCTTCGTCGACAAGCAGATGTACAACGGCTACGGAGCTGAAACAGTGAAAAGCACCGGTGCGACCCGATGCAGCATCATGGTCGCCGCCGAAGGTGTCGTTGGACGCGGAGTGTTANTGGACNTTCCTCGTCTTCGAGGGGTCAAATGGATTGAACCCGGTGACGCGATCACAGTCGACGAACTTGAAGCCTGCGAAAAAGCCCAAAATGTGTCTGTAGGGCAAGGCGACATCTTGCTTGTCGGAACCGGACGAGATGAACGTCGAGCCGAGATGGGTCCNTGGCATCCATTTCATGTCGGCATGGCGGGCCTCCACCCAGATTGCATCGGTTGGCTCAGCGAACGAGACATNTCTGTTCTCGGATGTGATGGGGTAAGCGACGTGNTGCCCGGAAACCACCCAGACGACTGGGTNATGCCGATTCACCAAACAGTCATCGTTGCGATGGGAGTGCACCTCCTCGACAACCTTCGGTTAGACCAANTGGCTGCGGCCTGTGCTGAGCGCTCCAAGTGGAGTTTTCTGTTCACNGTTGCACCGCTCAGAGTTGAGGGTGGNACAGGTTCACCCGCGAATCCCATAGCGCTTCTATAAAACCNNCCGCCTCTTACGCGACTTGGACCCTGGGATGTGTCGCGACCCATATCAGCGCNANAAGAATGACGGCACCACCAACGACGGTNTTNCNCGCTGGAGTCTCGCTGACAACCAACCACACCCAAATTGGAGCCAGAATGATNTCGCTCAGCAATAACAAGCTTGTGCGGGCCGCGGGAACGTGACGTCCCGCAGCATTGAAGATCGGGAGACCTACACCTANGAGAATTCCGCCGCTAACCAAACCGAGAATGGCGTCGCGAACCGGTAGAGCAAACCCTCCCGTTGCGACGCTGGCTATTACCCCGACCACAATGCCGATCACGCCTGTGAAGAAAACTTGGGCCCGAGGGTCACGTTGTTGGGAATCTCTTAACAGCACTGTGTAAACACCAAGCATCAGAGGAATACAACACGCAACCGAAATACCAAGCACACTGCTGCTATCCCACGTTGTACCCATGACCCCGACCCCAACAACGGCGATGGCCATAGCGGCCCAGGTGTGTCGATCAACTTTTTCGCGC
>PAVP01000015.1 GCA_002713975.1 Acidimicrobiaceae bacterium
AATCAAGCGACCACGAACCTGGTCGCGCTGCCACTAGGCCACGACGGTCCACCGCGATTCGTGCGAGGCTTTCTAGATTCCCGAGCAACGTCCAAGAACGCGCCACTTTGTTGGACTGGGGAGTCCCAATCGTAATCTGCTGGTTCTGCTCTCTCCAACGATGAACCCACCAAGGTTGAACCCAATTCAACGGCGGCAAACAACGAGTCTGCTGCTGTCGGTGACGGCGAAATCGGCGCAGGAAAAAAGTCATGGGCAACCTCAGCGTAGGGCGCTCGGTCGCAGAGATCGACACCGAACCTCAATGTACTAATGAGTCCGGGCTATCAGACCAATAGAATTACCCTCAATGGCAACGCCGAACGCACTCGATAAGAAGTCACTCGCTGTGCTTGTACCTATTAAGGACTTCCGTCGAGCCAAAAATCGTCTTAGTGACCGGCTCGGCGCAGCTGAACGAGAAGCATTAGCTCGAACTATGGCTCATCGCGTCTTGGCATCTGCCACTGGTCTGTCTGTCCACGTCATCTGCGATAACGATGAGGTCGCTGATTGGGCNAAGTCAGAGGGNNCCGAAGTGATCTGGGTNGANCAACAAGGTTTNAACCCCGCNATCACCGAGGCCATGGATCACGTNACNGGTCACTTNGCTCACGTGATAATTGCGCATGCTGANCTTCCACATGCGAAATCACTTGATGGCATAGCAAGCCCACAAACTGTGTCNATAGTTCCCGACCGCCACGGGCAGGGCACCAACGTTCTCAGCCTCCCAACGGGCACTTCTTTCAAATTTCATTACGGAGANGGCTCTCTTTACCGTCACATGAACGAGGCCATACGNCAGAAATTAGATCTCAAAGTNCTNCAAATCCCANCACTGCAGTGGGACGTCGATACCCCAGAGGACCTTGATGGGCTCNTNGAAACTTCAGANACGGANTTGTTGAAGTGAATGATTCATTTCCAAGACCTGACTCAGCCCTAGCGATCATCGCCCATCCNGACGATGCCGAATTTCAGTGTGGNGCCACTTTGGCNAANTGGGCGGCAGGTGGAACNGTCGTCCACCACCTCGTATGNACAGATGGCTCAAAGGGCACTTGGGACCCCCAAGNAGATCAANTCGCTTTAGTAGCNACCCGNAANGCTGAGCAGATGGCAGCNGCCCGCCGCATGGACTCCAAAGGCTCAATAATTTTCCTAGACCAGGTGGACGGCGAATTACAAAGNGATCTCNCNATGAGGTCGGAGGTGGCACGGNNCATTCGGCAGTTACGACCNCAAGTGGTNCTTGGTCACGATCCTTGGAGGCGGTACCGCCTTCACCCNGACCATCGNCACGCNGGTTTACTNGCNGTTGAAGGAATAGTGGCTGCACGGGACCCATTCTTTTTTCCTGAGCACGGTCTAGANCCACATCGCCCTCATGCNTTACTGCTATTTGAGGCTGAGGAACCTGATCATGCTGAAGATGTCAAAGGTTGGGAATCTGCAAAGGCGGCTGCACTACTTGAGCACAGGAGTCAATTCGAAACTACACACGGAATCCAAAATCCGGACGATCTCGACCAGATTAAGGATTTTGAGAATCGAATTCGAGCGGACCTCCAACGTTATGGCAATTTGTATGGTCTCGAATCAGCTGAGTTGTTCAAAGCAATTTTGGATCTTTGAGGGATCGATGATCCCAGATTGCTGGGTCAGAGACACGAAAAGTGAGCCGGGGGTCACCCGACTCACTTACGTTTAAATGTCAGTTGAGGCTGAGCCTCAACCGTTCATTCGATCCTTCAGAGCTTTCGCAGCAGTGAACTTCATGCTGGTGCTCGCTGCTATGTGAATTTGTGCACCCGTCTGGGGGTTTCGTCCCATTCGCGCAGCACGGTCCGAACGTGAGAATTTACCCACGCCGGGCCAAGCAACGGCATCGCCAGCTTTGGCAGCACTTTCCACGCATCCGAAGAACGCTTCAATTACCGCCTCAGCATCCGCTTTAGTGCAGCCAGCACTGCCAGCTACTGCGGAAAGCACGTCGGATTTGGACATATTGGCCATGTGAGTCTCCTCATCGCCGAACATCCGCGCGCCAGACGCGAATGTCATCGGTGTTATTTGACCCTTCTTAGGGCGTCAGGTCAAGTATTTCCGGGCTTTTAAGGCTTTATGATCGCAATATGTCGTTTGGTGGGTCTCATCGCTATTTTCGGTTGCTCTCCGTATTTCAATCTCACAGCCGTTCCGCATCGGGAGGCTAGGTGTCAGGATTAGAACTCTGTTTAGTGGGGGTGGCAGCTCTCATAGGTTCAGCAATTACGGCGGTCGCAGGCTTGGGCGGCGGCATTTTGCTGTTGTCTGTTCTACTTCAGTTCCTGAATCCCCTTGANGCGATTCCGATCCACGCAGTAATTCAGCTTGCTTCGAATTCTTCTCGGGCTGTCATTTTGCGCAAGGACGTCGATTGGGCGGTTGTTTGGCGCTTCGCTCTTCTTTTGCTACCGGCAGGTGTGGCTGGGCTTCTCGTCGCCGGGGTCTTTCCTGTCAATATCGGCAGAATTCTTATAGCTGTGTTTGCGTTGGCGCTTGTTTGGTGGCCTCAAGGTCTGGGCAAGATCGCATCGCTGCTCGGTAGTGGTCGTCGAACTTTCATCCCTCTTGGGGCGATCGCNGGNTTTCTCAACATTCCGTTTGGNGTNACTGGCCCTGCTATTGCGCCTGTATTCAGAGCNGAACTACCTCTTAGGACTGCCATGGTGGCCACTTTCGCCATGGCTCAAACGTCTGGACATCTGGCGAAAGTCATCCTCTTTACGGGGGACGGATTCGCGTATCTTGACCAATTAGCTTTGCTAGCTATCGGAATCGGTTCGGTGATTGTTGGCACCTGGCTCGGTACTCGGGTCCTCAAAAGGCTCAGCGAGGTCCTCTTCGGGCACTTTTTTCGTTTTGCGCTGACCGCTATTTCCTTACGTGTCATTGTTTCCGCAGTNATTTCCTANCTGCTNGGCTGTGANGACTCCCGNAATAGGGGGGCAAACTGGATCTGAGCNCCTATGAGATCNGCTGGTAAATCGTTTTCNGTGTATACGTGTAAATGGGTGTAGACGTCGACTTCGGTTCCCATNAGGTCAATCCAGGCGAGNACNGCGTCACCCCAGCGCTCATCAAGGAGTGCCTGCTTGACNTCTTCAGTTTCAGCGGCACTCAGAACATCAGCTGGGGTACGTGCNACCAACTCGGTTGCGAGGACCCGATGGAGCACNTCTACATCGTCTGCTAGGAACACTTGAGGAGGTTCTGATCTCACAACGGCGTAAGCGACTCCAGGCATTAGCTCATACCAGAAGTAATTTCTTTAGCTTTCCAAAAGCCGGGGAGTGGTTCGCTCATTCCACCGTTGGCATAGCGGATCAGNCGTTCCACTGCTTCTTCNTCAAACATCGGTATCGCGTCGAAAACTGTGTAAGGACCCACTGCTCTAAGGGCTTTGTCTCCTTCNCTGCCAGGTCNNGGTAAGTGGGCAGTGAGAACCAAGATTCTTGCTGCAGCATCATGGGCCTTTAGTACCGATGCTCTTCCCAAGGTTTTCCAGATTGTGTCGATACGCAGCAAACCGGGTCGCACCGTCGTAAAGGCCCCGGAAACGTCTATCCACCATTCGTCGCCACCAGCGTCCTCGACTTTGAAGTTGTATTGAACTCCGGCCCGAGGAACCTTTGCGTCTTTTTGTAGCAAGGTGAAGCCACTTCTCTCCAAGAGATCGATTGCTATGTCTTGGGCTTTCTTTCCTTCTTGGGTTGCTCGACGCTGGGAATCCTCAGCCGCTATTTCCTCATCGGTTACCTCGGCTAGTGCCTCAGCAATCTCAGGCAAAGGTGGCTGTTCGCCGGGCTGCTGCCGATGCGCCCAAACCCTCGCAAGCGCTACGTTGATCCGTTCACGGGCAACATCTACGTACTCCGGGTCTAGGTCATATCCAACCCCACGACGGTCTGTCAGAGCAGCGGCCACGAGTGTTGATCCCGAACCCATAAACGGATCTAGAACAGCGTCTCCTTCGAAGGTGTACAGGTCAATCAGGCGGCGTGGTAGTTCCACTGGAAACGGCGCCGGATGTCGCACCCGTCGGGCGCTCTCAGCGTGCATATCCCAAACATCAAGCGTTGCTTCCATAAATTCGTCCGTCGGCAGCGTGCTCTTATGTGGAAGGCCTAGTTCGGCTCTTGTCGCTGTTGACTTCGCTCTATCAAAGCGACCTTTACTGGCAACGATTATCCGCTCGGTTGTATCTCGCAACGCCGGGTTCGCGGCACTTCTAAACGAACCCCAGGCACAGGAACCGCTACTCCCACGACTCTTCTGCCAAATAATTTCGCCGCGGAGAAGTAGCCCTAAATCTTCGAGGATCCGAATTACGTCTGCGGAGAGGCTGCGATACGGCTTGCGGCCGAGATTGGCAACGTTGACTGCTATCCGTCCACCGGGTTCCAAAACCCGGACGCATTCAGCGAATACTGAATCAAGCATGGTGAGATATTCAAAATATGTAGTAGGTACTCGTTCATCAGCATCGGCGGCAATCGAGTCCTCGTACTCCTTGCCTACGAAGTACGGCGGCGAAGTCACAACTAAAGCAACACTCGAGTCAGGAAGGTGATGCATATCTCGTGAGTCACCTTCTAAGCACCCGTCTCCTAGATCAGGGANAGCGTTAACCGTTTCATCGCTAGACAGNACCGGNGGATTGAAACGGGCATAAAACGCTGACGAATCATGNCCTTCGCGTCGAGANACTCCGAATGACGAAGTTGAAGTGCGTTGTCGATTCTCTGTCACCTCAGCTCCTCCCGAGTTTCATAAATCGTCGGTGAGAGTTACCTCACCTTAAGCCTTGTCGGCGAGTGTACGGGCATGATGGGACACTCAGAACTATCCAGCAATCCAGATAGGGCATAGAAAGCTCTCGGGTACTCAACTGCTCGATATTGCCTACATTCACCCAACCAAGCCTAGAAGACCCAGATACGGTGACAAGGTGCGCTTAGTTACATGGAATTTGTGGTGGCGGTTTGGAGACTGGGAACCTCGACAGTTGGCTATTGCACGCACGTTAGAGGGCCTCAACGCTGACATCATCTGCGCGCAGGAGGTCTGGAGTTCTGAAAACGGGCCAGATCAAGCAGCCGAACTCGCTGAAATNCTTGGAATGCATTACGTCAGAACACCTGAACGTTGGTGGAAGGGTCATTCCTTCGGCAACGCAATCTTGAGTAGATACCCCATCATCGCAACCGAGTCCGTTCAGCTACCACCTACCGATGGTCCCGGATCNCGGTGGGCCCTATCGGCTCTTCTGGACCGGCATGGAACTCACATACCCGTTATCTGCACACACTTGGATTACCGATTTGACCAAAGCCAACGACGGCAGGAGCAAGTCAAAACAATTTTTGAGTTGGTCGCCTCCAAACATGACCCTGAAGGCCACCCTGTCCTACTAGCTGGTGACTTCAATGCGACCCCAAACTCTGATGAGATTCGAATGATCACGGGGGAAGCGCCTACTCCTGTTGAAGGCTTGGCGATGACGGACGCTTGGCCTCAATGTAACGACACTCCTGGATGGACATGGGACAAGAGAAACCCCTACCTGGCCGAGGCNACNTGGCCTCAACGCAGACTTGACTATGTCTTTGTNTCGTGGCCTCGGCCCGCTCCATTGGGCAANATCGAATCTGCACATCTAGCGGGANTTGAAGCTGTTGACGGNGTNACNGCCTCTGATCACTGGGCGGTNGTAGTNGANCTNGTTGATGNNTCCGGNNGCTNATTCAGCTTTTCGGCCGTTCCCATTTGNTTCCGTCATAGGCTCGCACCACCTTTGCTGGGACTCCNGCTATAACTGANTGTGAAGGAAACGTTCCCCTCACTACAGAGTTNGCGGCNACNACGCAATNTTTCCCAATGCGAGCTCCNGGTAGGACAACAGCTCCAGATCCGATCCAACTTCCGTCGCCTATCACTACGGGATCGTCTTGTGGATCTTGAATTCCGATCGGCGTATCTGGATCTTCGTAGCCNTGATTTTGGTCAGTTATGTAAACNTTCATTCCNGTAAAAACATCGTCGCCTATATCAATGCGATAGTGACCAACGATCGCNCTTCCNCGACCTATCAAACATCTATCTCCAATAATCACGACTGGGTCAGTCATCATCTCTTGGTTGGGCACCATTCCNGCCGACAAGGTCACATCAGCGGCAATCATCGTGTCTTCACCAATGCTTATCCAACGTTCTCCGTACATGTTTCCTGTGGGCCAGTTAATTATCGATCCGCGTCCGAAGTGCTTATAGAAGCGAGCGGCATGATCGTTGGGTCCAATCGAAGCTGTCCGATTAAGCATCTTGGAGACACCGCGGATCGTTCTACCAACAGCTGACCGGCATCGGGAACGAAGTCTGAGCATGGGCGGACCCTAGTCCGCACTCAGGGCTTCTCGTAGCGACTCAGGAGTCGTCTAGCAGCAGTGGAAGCNAGATCCTCGAAGGGNCCTTTACCCACAACACGTGCGTCCGGCCCAAGTCGNAGCATNAGCCGTTCAAGGAANATGGTGCTCGAAACCGGTATCTCGACNACCAATTTCTCTTCGTCCTCNATGACTGANGCTTCNAAGGGCTCAATCATCCATCGNGAACTGTTTGGCATTTCGATCGTGACCACGGGNGCTTCCTCTTCTCCGGTGAANGCTTCGTTCCCGGGATCCGACCGNGTNTGNGTCTCNCCGGNCAATTCGAGAGCTTCGATACGGTCGACACGGAAAGTTCGGTGATCGTCTCGAAGTCGGCAATGAGCCCGTAGGTACCAGTCGCCAGACACGTTGACTGTTTCATAGGGTTCGACTGTTCGCACCGAAACCTCGTCTGCCCACCTGGCGTAGTACTCGATTTCGATGCATTCACGATCTCTTGTGGCCTGTTCAACAACCTTGAGGAATTCGGGATCTGGAATATCTATAGCGACGGACGATCCNACGCCCAATGCGCGCTCAAGTTTCGANACGCCTGTCTTGAGGGCTTCAACNTTNGTGCCGGGTAANCCAAGAGCAGCATTCGCTACTGCTAGAAGACCGAGAGCTTCNCTNCGNTCNAGTTTGCGGGGGCGCCCNAANANCGGGTTGATNTCGAAAANGATCTCTCCGTCATCNTCAACGACGACACCNAGATTATGGAANTCNTCATTTACCGCTACTTCTATNCCCTGCAGGGGGTACAGCTCACTGTAGGCATCATCTNCATCAAGNCCGAAGTGGTCNGCTACCTCTGANACNCTTACCGGCTGATGNTCATGAGCCCANAGCATCATCGCTAANTGCANCGCTANACGAGCNTCATTCGTCCGNCGTTTTCTCACTTTGANCTCGCTAGNGCNTTNAGCCATGTGACCACGTCATTGACCATTTCTGGNGGNTTAAGAACTACNGCATGGTCTCCCATGCCNAAAAGCCACGACCGGAAAGCNCCGGGGCTACGAACNTCAACTTCAANTACCACTGACCCATCTGTTCGTCGTTCAATTACTCCCCCACGATCACGCTCGACCTGTCTAGCCAGCAGCGAGTCAATTAGTACTTGCGCAACAAGACCACTCTCTGGTCCATGCAGCAATGGGTCCTCTGCCATCGCCTCCGCAGGGTCGAGCATTTCGTGATTTGGGGCCGACCCGGCTACGCCGACCGTAACCGAGCTTTGAAAACGTTCTACCTTAAAGTTTTTGGCAGTTCCGTCCTCATGAGCGTGGAGATACCATCCTCCTTGCCTCCAAAACACCAAAACCGGTTCAACTTCGCGGGGCTGCCCTCCATATACGAAACTGACAACGCAGTTCCGGTCAACGGCGTCGTGTAGAGCTACTAGTTCGTCAGGTGCACTCAACTGTGCTCTCAGGGGAGGCGCTGTCGGTAGAGCTCCAGCTCCCAGTTTCGCTAACGCGTCTATCTCCCAAGCTGCGTCAAATTGGACCATCGACGCTGCCATCTCAATCGCGAGGCTCTCACTATCGGAGAGGTCAAGGTTTAGGAAGACGTCGGCATCTCTGATCGCATATCGAGTGCCTCCAGCTGACTCATCGTTACCACCAATATTTTCAGTATGTATCGAGATCCCACATTCGCGCAGATCTTTCTTATCGCGTTCAAAGGTCTTCTTGGAGCTCGAATCGTCGTCCGTATACAAATCTGTGTCGCGGACAATCTCTGCCCAACTCACGGGAGCCGGGCAGGCTCGTAGATACATAAGCAGCTTCCATATGCGTTCGTTCTTATCCACTTCCCACGACTCTAGATTCCAGGTAGATGAGATTGTTCGATCTTTGAAAGCCCTAACCTGCTGTTGTGGATGACGCTCCAATTTCTTCAGATCAACTGAGTGTTTCCAACGATGATCTGGGACCCCTGCACCGGCGTGACGCCATGACGCGTCTAGAGGCAGAGCACCTAGATGTTTTGGTTATTGGAGGAGGTGTCACTGGGGTCGGGTGTGCCCTCGACGCCGCGTCTCGAGGGTTGACTGTTGCCGTCGTTGAACAACGGGATTTGGCTTCGGGAACTTCTAGTCGTTCGAGCAAGTTGATTCATGGTGGATTGCGCTACTTGCAGCGCTTCGAATTTGGTCTTGTCAGGGAGGCCCTGTCAGAAAGAAACCTCTTAATTACCCGGATAGCTCCTCATTTGGTCAATCGACTTGACTTCCTGTACCCGTTGCGGAACCTCGGAGAACGCCTCTATGCAGGCATAGGAATCGCTCTCTACGACTTGATGGCTGTTCGTGGCGGAAATTCTCTCCCCCGCCACAGACATTTGAGTCGCAAACAGGTTCAAAACAAAGCGCCTGGGTTAGCGCATGATGCTCATAATGGGGCCATCGTGTACTCCGATGCTTATGTGGATGATGCTCGGTACGTGATTTCAGTCGCGCGCACCGCTGCGCAGTTTGGTGCATCGATCCTTACCTCAACCAAAGTCACGGGGCTCATTAGCTCTGAAGGTCGAGTCTGCGGCGCTTTAGTCAAATGTCTCGAAACCGGCCGGGAACTGAAGGTCTCGTGCGGGACCGTGGTCAACGCCACTGGCGTGTGGAGCGATGACATCGAGAATTTTGTTGGCCAGGACAGCTCAAGAGTTAGAGCCTCCAAAGGAATCCACCTAGTAATTCCGCGTGACCGAATAAATCTCGAAACAGGTTTNATTCTNCGNACTTCGGAAAGCGTTCTCTTCGTTATTCCGTCNGGTACGCATTGGATAGTCGGAACAACCGATACCGATTGGCAGCTTGACCGTGCACATCCTGCAGCAAGCAAGCGAGACATAGATTACTTACTTGGGACGTTGAATCGAGTAGTTGAAAATCCGATAGCAATCCAGGACGTCGTGGGCGTATACGCGGGTCTTCGCCCCCTACTAAAGGGTGATGCTGCTGCAACAAGCAAACTCAGCCGTGAACACGTAGTGACAACTTCGACAGCGGGCCTAGTCTCAATATCAGGTGGAAAGTACACCACATATCGAGTTATGGCACTTGACACTATTGACGCGGTAGGCAGTGATCAGGGGCGTGACCTCTCGAGCTCTCAGACAGCTGACCTACCACTCATCGGGGCCGAAAAGTACGAACAAGTACACGCCCGCGCCAAGGAGATTGCGCTGAAATCAGGNNTNCCCGTCNCCAGTGTNAATCATTTANTTTCCCGTCANGGNGANCGGATCAATGAAGTGCTCGATNTGATCGCCGCCGATANATTGCTCGGAGGACTGATNGANCCGAACCTGCCTTATCTCCGGGCCGAAGTTATTCANGCCGTCCGATTCGAAGCTGCCTTACATTTAGAAGANGTACTGACGAGACGCACCCGNCTCTCAGTCGAAACTTGGGATCGAGGCACCGATTCNGCCCTAGAAGTTGCTCAGTTAATGGCCCGGGAATTGGGGTGGGACGAATCTCAGATTCACAGTGAAGTCGAGCATTACGTCAAGCGCGTTGAATCAGAAAGATCGAGCAACAAGCAACTTGATGATGAAGGTGCCGATGCTTCACGGATCGCCGTTGGCGACGTGCGCGAAAGCTTTGCTTAAGTTTCGACCTGTCCCACCAAACGATGCTTCTGTATTTTCCCCAGAGCATTTCTAGGCAATGTTTCTAGGGTGTACGTCCTCCGAGGACGCTTGTAATGCGCTAATCGCTCACCAACGAAAAGTTTGATTTCTTCATCTTCTATTTCTCGCTCCGCCACAACAAAAGCTACGACCACTTCTCCCCATTCCTCATCAGGAATACCGACGACAGCACATTCTTGGATCGGTTCGTACTCCGAAATTACTTCTTCAACTTCTCTTGGGTAGACGTTGAATCCGCCAGAAATAATGAGTTCTTTCGCTCGACCAACAATGGACAGGTAACCCTCTGGATCTATTGCACCAAGGTCGCCAGTGCGGAACCAACCATCAACGAATGCTGCAGTATTTTCCTCGGGGCGTTCCCAATATCCTGAAAATACATTGGGTCCTTTGACTTGGATTTCTGCCGGATCACCTTCAAGTCGTACCTCTACTCCCGGCAACGGGAACCCTACTGAACCTGGTCGTCGCTCTCCTTCATACGGATTAGAAACCAGCATCGCTGTTTCAGTCATGCCATATCGTTCCAAAACATGTTGGCCAGTCACTCGATGGATGCTTTGATGAAGTTCGGCCGGCAGAGGTGCTGAACCTGATACGCACAAGCGAAGTTGCTCGAGTTCAGTGGCTTCCGGAGATTCAAGCAACCTGCTGTACATAGTCGGAACTCCGAAGAACATGGTTGCATCGAATTTTGTTATCGAATCCACTACTTCGTCNACATTGAACTCCGACAGTAAGACCACTTTGGCCCCAACCGCTAGCGATCCATGTAAGCCAACTCCTAGACCATGCATATGAAACAGCGGCAACGCGAGAATCAGGATGTCGTCTGGAGTCCAACGCCACGCTATCTCTAGGCCTCGCACAGACGCCAGGAGATTGCCGTGCGATAGCACAGCGCCCTTGGGTCGACCTGTTGTGCCCGACGTGTAACCAATCAAAGCGGGACTATTGGTCTCCGTGCGATCCAAGCTGACGCTNGTCCCTGCCTCTAACTCGACCGATGGCGATGTCACTACGACACTTGGGTCAGCTGAATGAATCCACTCGCTCCATTCCGGATGTTCGANGATTGCAACCTTGGGTCTGGCATCAGATACCACGTGTCCGACTTCCTCAGCGCGGTAGGCGCCATTAGTGGGCACAACTACGGCACCAAGCCTAAGAATCGCTACATGAGCTACAACGAGCTCTACAGAACTACTGGCGCTGAGGAGCACACGGTCACCGGGTCCTACTCCAGTGTGTCCAAGCCGTTGTGCAACAACCTCTGAACGTTCTAAGAGCTCTTGTCCATGCACCCAACCTGATTCAGGGTCGTGGATGACAGCTCGTTGTGGTTGTTCACGCCATTGGCTGACCCAGACAGAGGGGAGTGTCTCCCCGGCCAAGAGTTCGACTTCGGAATGTTCTGACCCTTTTGGAAAGTGTCGATGCCATGCATTCATATTCGCGAACTTCTCTACGTAGCTAGAGAACCGACCCTACCGTGTTCTCCGAGGTGGTGACCCCGACTCAGTTTTCAACCCAGNAGAGAAAANGTCGGATCGAAGAACGTTTGGCATCCCCAACGGGATTTGAACCCGTGCCGCCACCTTGAGAGGGTGGTGTCCTAGGCCGCTAGACGATGGGGACCAGGTCGGGGACCTAGACCCCCGGGCGAAGGGCCAGCATATCGATCTGCGNCTATGGCGACACAAGCCGAGAGTTCGTTCACTTACGCAGTCGGTCTTTTCTGCCGATGCCGGCAAGACCGGTAGGGAACAAGAACGTCAACACAATCAAGCCGAGACCGAAGACAAACGCCGATTCGTCCAACAGGTCAAAAAACTCGCCTATAGGGCCTAACCCATCGAANCCTGCGACAGCATCACCAGCTTTTGCCACGACCGTGCGAGCGACAACCCCCAACACAGAACCCCAAATCGTTCCCAAACCACCTACGACAGCTGACGCGTANATAACAAGTGACTCTTGTGCAGGAAACTTGTCTTGTGAAACGAACGGCACCAAGACAACTTGAAGGGCGCCNCATAGTCCCGCCAAGCCTGCACTTATGGCAAAAGTTGTGACGCGAGCAGAAACGAGGTCGATCCCATANACAGCGGCCGCGGTGTCATTNTCTCTCANCGCTCTCATGGAGCGCCCAAAGCGGCTATTGACGACGTTCCAGGTGGCCCATAAGGCCAGCANCACGANNAGCACACAAAACACGTACCTNTAGACNGATGAAGCCATCCGGCCGTCTCCGGGCCACCAGCCTGGAGCGTCAAATCGAGCCTCAATTGAACGTCCACTGACTCCACCGGTAATCGAAGGGAATCTTTTGCTCAATGGTCGGAACACAATTGCCAACCCAAGGGTGACTAACGCCAGGTGGATTCCCTTGATCCTCAATGCAGGAATACCTACAAAAGCTCCAGCGATACCTGCAGTAGCCGCTCCCAAAGTAATAGCTAGGAGCCACGGCATCGAAAGGTCATCAACGTAATAACCTGTCGCGAACGCCCCGACACCGACGAAAACTCCGTGCCCCAGACTGATCATGCCTCCATAGCCTGTGGCGACATTGACCCCAAGTACCGCTAGAACGCTCACAATTATTTGGCTGGCCTGTCTCAGGCTGGTGGTCGTCGTGAGGAATGGAATGACGGCCAAAGCCACGCAAAGTACAGCTATGCCGAAAGCACTCATTCGGCTGACACGTCGCTCCGCGGAAATCATCAGACTCGCTCTATCCGTTTCGTTCCGTATAGGCCTGCTGGGCGTATCAACAAAATAACTACCATCGCTAAGAGAGCTGGAAGCACGCTTAATTCAAAACCGATAAACGGCACATATGCCGGTATAAGTGTCTGGCTCAAACCAATGATAAGTCCGCCGACCAAGGCACCTTTAGGCGAGTCCAGCCCTCCGAGGGTCGCGGCGGCAAAGGCATACACCAGAACTCTCAGCATCATGCTTGGTTCAAGTAAAACCGAGTTGGCGCTGAGGCATGCGGCTAACGCGCCAAACCCTGATGCGAGTGCCCATCCGTACATCAACGTCGGGCCGACTCGGATACCTACGAGTTCGGCGTTGGAGGGACTAATCGATACTGCTCTGAATGCTAAACCGGCCTTGGTGTGGCGCAGCAGCAACACGAGTAGAACGAGGACCGACAAAAGTATCGCCCACACCCCAACAGTGGAGTAGCGAAGGCGCGCTCCGAGGATTGTGAAATGTTGGCCGGCGCCGGCTGGAAATATCGCGGGAAAGAATCTCGGACCAGTTCCCCACCACTGCGCCATAAGAGAGTTAACGGCCAGTAATAGGCCGATAGTTATGTTGACCAACGCTAAGTCCGAAGCGCCACCGAGCGGTCTGATGAGCGCACGTTCGGTGGCGGCACCTGCCGCCATCCCGCATATGACAGCTCCGATAATGGCCAGAGGGATCGTGAAAGGAACTCCCGGAATAATACCGGCGAGGCCTCCACCGGTTAATCGAGGTTGAGGACCCGCTAAGAGAACGAACGCTATGTAGGCGCTGAAGGTGGCCATTTCGCCTTGCGCAAAATTCAGCAAGCCGGTTGACCGAAATATGATGACGAGGGCTAAAGCTAGGGACGAGTAGATAGCGCTGTTGAACAGCGCATCAAAGATTCGTTGGAGCAGGAGAACATAATCCATAACAAAAGACAGAGTGACCGTAGCAAGAACTGCCCACTGAAGTCGCGTTTCGGGGGTGGCTTTCACCACCCCCGAAACAACTACTACCGGTTTGTCGTGCCTAGTAGGTCAAAACAAACCTTTGTACTGCATACACAACTACAAACAGCGTGCCTAGCCCCCCCAATAGGCGAGCCATACTGGCTGTGCCTTTGACTGAGTCGGGCCGATTTCCCGCAGCGTGCGCTTTCAATTCATTCG
>PAVP01000016.1 GCA_002713975.1 Acidimicrobiaceae bacterium
TTTTGTTCTTCGACGGGTAACTCCCTTATGGCGTTGTAGGACGGAAATTGCCGCATGGGATTGACGGTCCCCTCAAGTGTCATCAAGATCGACGCCAAACGCGCTCCGGCTTGGGGTCGGATCTCCACGCCTTCGGACTGAAGGCGCTCAGCGAGTTTCCAAATTTCGTCACCGGTTTCAGGGGTAACCAGAGTGGTTAGTGGCCGTCCTGTGGTTCTCGCCATATGTTCGATCCATTGCAATTCATCTTCATTTTTTAAATGGTCGGAAATGATTTCTATAGCGCCGTGGTCGACATGTGAGAAGGCCTCTGCGATGGCGAGCATTTCGTCGCTGCTGGCGTTGGTTCCGGGTACCAGATTGCCCGCCTTGTCGCGATGCCCGTAAAACCGGCTGGTGCTGAAACCGACTGCTCCTGCTTCGAGCGCTTCTTTTGTGATGCGACTCATTTCTTGCATATCTTCGGCCGTTGCATCGTCGTAACACCGCTCGCCCATCACAAAATGCCGAATCGCGACGTGCGGTGCCTGAGCTGCGATATCGATTGCATATGGAGTGTCAATCACATCCAAATACTCAGCAAATGTCTCCCAACCCCATGGAATTCCTTCGTGGAGTGCTGTTCCCGGTATATCTTCGACGCTTTCCATGAGTTCTACTAGCTCGTTCTCGGTGCCCGGACGAACCGGCGCGAACCCGACGCCGCAATTTCCCATCACAATCGTTGTGACACCGTGCCACGATGAAGGCGTCACTTCCTTGTCCCAGCAAACCTGGCCGTCAAAATGGGTGTGGATGTCGACGAACCCTGGTGTCACCAGTTGGCCTTCGGCGTCGATTTCTCTCCGGGCTGAACCTGGCGCGTCGCCAACTTCTACGATTTGGCCGCCGGAAATTGCAACATCACCAACGAATGCTGGTTGACCAGTTCCGTCGATAATGGTTCCGTTTCGAACGACTAGGTCATAGTCCATTCTGATCCCCCTAGATGCGCGTCTTTCACTTTTCGGCTTGGTAGACAAACTGCTGCTGACAGGTTAGGCAATTTGCGAGCCCTGAGTGTCGAAGTCGGTCACGTTGGGGCTCAAAATGATTGTCTCCTGCCAGTAGCCAAGCCTGCAAAAATGACTAGGGCCGCTCCCAAAGGAGCGACCCAAACCTCTCAGTTAATCGGTGCTTAGCGGTTATATGCCTTGCTCCAAAAGTCTGCGAGGCGACGTTCTGTGTAATCGTCCCAGAATGCGATTTCTGGATATTGTGGTTTCCGCCTCGGGAATTTCATGACTTTGCTCCTGTATTTAATGGTTCAGCTAATTCTACCCAGGCGTTATTACCCAGCGGTCATCGGTTTAATAGTTCTTTAAGAATCTTTTGATCTGTTTAATAGATGATCGATGTCGCTGTGTAACTGTCAACATTGCCCCACATCATTGGTGCGGCCTTCATGCCCGGTGTATTCGCGGTTTCCGGCATGTCGGCCACAGAGCTTGGAGGGTTGTATTTCTCGTCTGTATCCAAGCTCTGTGCCGAATTATTTGTGAGTGCTGCGATGACTTGTTTGTCTAGCTTTCGGAAGTCGACCGAGCTTTTGCTATGCCGACGATCATTAACCCGTATAGACCCTTTGCTGTGATGTCGGCAAACGTGTACCCGACTTGACGCAAGGTTTCTAGGGTGCCCGAGTTAGCGTCAAACACGGGGAACAAATATGCGATTGGGTAAACCATCCAAGTAGCTAGCAGAACGTATGTGGCGTTTTTGATGGCCACTGCGACTGCCGCGGTTTCACGTGTTGCAGCAGCTTTGAGTTGGCCGTATAGCGTCCACAGGATGAATGCGAACGGGATCATCGCTAGGAACCAGAACAACCACTTCGTTCCAGAGGCGCTTGCCACCTCGCCCGGGTAACCCAATCCGATCATTAAGACAGTTGCGGGTAATAACGATTTCATTAGCCGCTTGCGAATATCGGCGCTGACTCCTAGAACAATCAGAAGTTCGATGATCAAAAGCGGAACGGTTATAAGCCAATCGGCGTATCGATAGCCCTCGTTCATCTTCAGGTCACCGAAATCTGACCAAATTCTGAAGTAGTGGTAACCAGCTATTCCGACGACCACCGCAGAAACAGAAATTGCTGACCTGTACTGCTCTTTTACTGATTTCAGTTGGGTCAGGAAATAGACGAAGGCGCCGAACATTACTGCTGTTCCAAAAGACAGAACGTTGTAAACGAGGGTGTATTGATCGGGACTTAGTAACTCAATGGGATTCATAAGTGACTCCTTAGCGGACAGTTCATTTGAACGCTAAAGGCACTTGCTAAATAAGACCCAAATAATTAGTTCTGGGCTTCGACCAAATCGATGAAACTCGCACCGACGTCGAGTTGAACAACCCGTTGATGACAAGATGTGGAAGGTTCAATTCCTGCGCAATCGGGCGTTCCTGGCCTGGGGAAACTTGGCGAACCATGGGGTTAGCGATCCGCTGCTTGAGTTGGGTCGCGTTTTGACTGGTCAAATTCGCGGCTGACGATGTGTGGTCAGTTAGACAAGCCTTCTTTGACTTTGCTTGCCGCAGTGTTGGCGACGACGCTGAGCGGAAAACCGGCGTACTGACTAAGAAAAATTGGTATCTCAGTTAAGTCACTTTCATTCAGGTCACCCTTGGCGATTCCGGCGCTGAACTGCAATTTCAGGATTGCGTCGTTGCCTTGGGCGGCAACGATACCCAGGATCAGTAGGCGACGATCGCGGGTGCTGAGACCCTGGCGTGTCCAGTACTCGGAAAAGAGATTTTCCATCGCCATTCGTTCGAATTCGTCAGGTTCGTCAGAGGCTTTTCGNGGATAAACCTCTTCAAATTTGGCTGCACCTGCTTGGTATTTTTCCGATTGCATGTCGNTACTTCCCCTTAGTNANTNAGGTTCTTCNTGTCANCAGTCTTGCACTTTGATGCGNNGCCGGGTTTTCCCNGCCAACAAGTGAANCGGCGGTCGAAAAACNGATTCGTGCGCCGCCCCNAGATGTTGCTNGCTAAGGTCGAGGGACAGCCGAGGGGGAGGCACTGTATGAACACCATTGACACCNAGCAGGANAAAATGAGCGCTGCAGAGATCCGCGGAGGTCTCACNCACCCCATTATTGACTCNGACGCTCATTGGCTTGAATTCGGGCCTCTCGTCCAGGAACGGATGCANCAGATTGGNGGAGAAAAAGCGTTAGCGGGNTTTACCGGTACTCANGAGATCGTNCCGATTCANGAGCTGGGACCCGATGGAAGAGCGCACATGGGATATGGNCATCCAGGATTTTGGATGCTGCCCATGAAAAACACACGCGACCGNGCGACTGCGATGATGCCCGCTCTTCTCGCNGATCGAATGGNAGAATTCGGTCTNGANTACTGCGTCATGTATCCGACCGGCGGATTCGCGACAGCCATGCAAAATGATGATGAGGTGAGGAAGGCAGCCTGTCGAGCCTTCAACATCTTCAGTGCNGAATATTTTGCCGATTACAGCGATGCAATGACTCCGGTCGCGGTAATTCCCATGCACACTCCNGATGAGGCCATTGAGGAAATTATCTATATTCGAGANTCGTTAGAGTTGAAAGCCTGCCTCTTCAGTGGGATGGTTCCNCGACCTGTTCCCGCAGCGGAAGAAGGTGACCCTAAGGCCCATAGGCTCGGCTCTGTCACCTACGACGTTTTTGGCATAGACAGCCCCTACGACTACGACCCGGTTTGGGAAGCGTGTCTGGAGTACGGCGTCTCACCGACNTTTCACGCCGGAGGACGGGGCTATGCGCTGCGTCGCTCACCAACNAATTTCACCTATAACCATATTGGTCATTTCGCGTCGACAGCNGAGGCCATCTGNAAAGCCATGTTCCTCGGCGGNGTTACTCGCCGGTTCCCTGANNTACGAATGGGATTNCTNGAGGGNGGCACGGCNTGGGCCTGCCAGCTCTACGCAGACTTGATTGAACACTGGGANAAACGCAATAGGACTGCTCTGGAGTACAACGATCCTGCCAACCTTGATCACAACCTGATGATCGATTTAGCCTCAGAATTCGGTCCCGACGGGATGGCTGAGATGATGGCCGATAGAGATTCCGCGTTGTTCGCTGCTCTTAACACAGCAGCGTCGACAAACGACGGCGGTCAGCCAGAACTCGATGANTACGCTCCGTGCGAGATCGAAAGAGAAGAAGACATCGCTGATCTCTTCGTACCCAATTTCTACTTTGGTTGCGAAGCTGACGATCGATTAAACGCGACGGCATTCAACACTGAGGTCAACCCAATGGGGTCACGGATTAATGCTTTGTTCTCATCGGACATCGGCCATTTCGATGTCATCCACATGAATCGAGTGCTGCCCCACGCGTGGGAGTTGGTCGACGATGGGGTCATGGATCTCGATGATTTCCGCGAGTTCACCTTCGCTAACCCAGCCAGGTTCTGGACGTCCAACAATTCAGATTTTTTTGCGGGAACTAACGTCGAAGCTCAAGTAGCTGAGCTCCTCAAATAACGGTCAGCGGCGGTAACACCAACTGAAAGCGGTGATTNCCTACCGTGTGATAAAGGTCCTCGGACGAGGGCTAGTTGGTGGCGCTAGCCACCACACCGTCGTCGTGGAGCTTCCCGACTTCGACAGACGTCATTCCCAAGACCTCAAGAAGAATCTCGTCTGTGTGCTCGCCTAGGCGAGGGGCGACGGTTGGTTCTCCGCGATCTATTTCAGAAAATGATAGGGGTGATCCTGGAGCGAGTACACGTCCGACACCCGGCTGATCGATACGCCGAAACATTGGATTTTCGGGCGTAGCTCGACGGTCCTCGTTCACGAGTTGAACAAAGGTCTGATACGGACCCCAACAGACACCCGTAGCATCAAAAATTTCGGCTATCTCATCGAGATCGTGTGACTCTATAAACGGCGCCATAAACGAAGCGATGGCGTCTCGAGCATCCCAGCGATCCCCTTCTTTGCTCAGGTCAACGCCGAGAGCCTCCTCTATAGAAGGTAAATGTCCGACAATATTTGTCGCTTCAGCGAGGCTCTGCCACTGGCGCTTACTGATTGCCACAACCATTATCCGTCTGTCGTCTTTGGTAGCAAAATCTCTACCGAATGCTCCGTAAAGGTCATTACCAACGGGAACCCTGTCTTCTTTCGTCAATTGTGCTTGCGCCATGTAACCAAGATTGGCGACCATCGCGAACGCGACGTCTGTTAACGAAATTTTGGAGAGCTGACCAATTCCGGTTCGCTGCCGGTATCTCTCTGCTGCCAACAAGCCAACCGCAGCGGTTAACCCGGTTGCTGTGTCCCAGGCTGGCAACACGTGATTGGTTGGCATCGTTGAACCCGTCGGTCCCGTAGCCATAGCAAACCCAGAGGATGGGTTTACGGTGTAGTCCACAGCGGTTGATTCATCAGGATTTCCGATGATGTTCATGTAGATCAGATCTTCCCTTTCNGCGCGTAACCGGTCGTAGGAAAGCCAGCTGGATTCAGGGAAGTTAGATAGGAATATTCCGTTTTCTTCACCCGGTTCGGTTATCAACTGTGTAACTAAGTCTCTTCCGGTGTCGCTTCGCAGATCNACTTGNATAGAGCGCTTGCCTTTGTTTAGNCCGGCCCAAAAAAGGCTTACACCTTCTTCTGTTACAGGCCATCNNTGATAGTCAAGACCACCGCCGATGGCATCNAAACGAATGACATCCGCTCCAAGTTGAGCGAGNGTCATNCCCCCGAGNGGAGCCGCAACNAACGCTGAGCCTTCAACGATGCGTAATCCTTGCAGTACTGGTGTCATNGTTGGCCTCTAATCGCTGTCCCTCNCTCCTATTGAGAGATCAATGACTGGATTCTGGCAAAAACTTCNGTTTTCGAGATTTTCNTAAGGAGCGAACACAATTGGTGTCCATACCAGAATGTCACTACCAACAGATCCTTGCTCGTCNACCGTGGCACCCCGTATTTCAAACCTCATGAGTCGGCCTCTTTCTAGCGGAAAAATTTCTTTCAGCTCGTGTCTGAATTCCAACAAATCACCCTCGAATGCGGGGCCTACNTGGTCACAGCCNTCCCAGGCAACAATTGTTGCTATGCCGGGGAGCAGNCGACTCAATGAAGCTTGAGCNAGCCCTTGAACATGGCCTCCGTAAACGAGNCGTTTCCCGTAGATACTTGCNGAAGCGTCTCTATGAACGAACGCTTGATTAAACGTCATTCGNGCNAGAGANGGAGCAAGGTCNACGTGGTCCCTCATNGCNTCAGCCTTGGACACTCCTATNTCCCACGAAGTNGNTGCTAGGNCNCNTAGGTCCCAATCTGGGACAAGNGTNGCNAGATCTTCGAGAGGAGCNGGGTCTGATGGTCCNGGAATCTCAGATGAATGGCCTGGTGANCCCGACCTGCNTGCCACCAAAGCACATCTTTCATATTGAACTACGGGNCCATTGTCTGTNGAGGTTTCTATTCCTAACCAAACTTTCCCTCGATGCTGACCGTCTTTCGGTTTGGCGTCTGACAACCCNAGGACAGTGGTNGNGGTCGTAATNGTTTCGCCTACTTCAACNGGTCTNAGGATGCGNACTGACCGGTAGTAGAGGTTTGCTATNGCTTTTCTNGTNGCATTCGTTGTCTGTCCGATGGCGAACTGCATNACTAATCCAGGATTNACAAGNGCCNTAGCGGAACCGCTGATNCCTTGGTAAGCGCCTCTGTCNGCTGANGCAAAGTGTTGATCACCAGTGATNCTTCTGTAAGCCACGTTGTCNGCTTCGGTCACAGTGACTGCAGGCAACGGCGGGATTGTCATGCCTGNTTCGAAATCGTCATAGTAGGGGCCGTCGTTGTCCACGATGTTTCCTTCTCCGGAGAAATAGATGATTAGAGATTACGCCTAGCTTCCATTAGATGAAGAGGTCACGCAAAGTATGAGGAGTCAAACCTCTCGTATCTACATCAGGCGTCTACTTGCGCGCTTGTCCCAGTTTCTCATCACCAATGGCTGCGCTGTCTGGAACCGGTCAGGTTCCACGCAAGAGATCACCTTCCAGGGTGGCGACCAGTCGATATCTCAAGGTCACACCGGAAACACTCATCTGGTCCCCGACATGGATGGCGAGATCTTCTGGCTCAACAGATATTTGGCTAAAGGCTCAATACTGAACTCAACAACAGCCACCTGGCAACAGCACCGAGTCGTTCGTCTCCCAAATAAAAACAACCGGGATTCAGGATTCTTTCTTAGGCGTTTTCAGCATGTCGTAGACGGGGCGGCGCCAAGTTGAGTGAAGTGCTAAAACATTGCGATTCAACGACATGAGGAGGGAACAAACATGACGTATACAACGGTGCTTAGCTCGCGCGTAGCCGACGTGAACGGCTTAATTAATGCTTGGAATGACTGGGGCAAAGATCACGTACTTGGTGAAAGCTCCGCATCGGGGGTTTCCCTGTCTCAAACGATGGTAGGCGGAGACCGCGCTGGGGAAGTCAATGCCTCGTTTCAGTGGGAATCGATTGACCAGGCAATGGAGGGAATCGCAACGCTGACTGCTAGCTCTCGGCTGATGGACATGTACCAAAGCTCCGGTGTCACCCCTCTACGACGCAGCATGGCAAAACTGTTGGCGCAACGCGGAACAAGAGAGGGTCAATACACCTCGGTCTTGATGTGCACCGGCGATATGGCAGATGAGACCACTTCTTCGTCCAATGCCGACACCATGTGGGACGGACTAAGCGCAGCTGCAAATGGTTATGCAATCAATCAGGTCATAGCTGGCGGAGAATTTACGGGAATGTATGCGCTGGTCAGTTGGACTGATTCTCTAGATGCGTTTATGGAGGCAGCTAACGCCACCAACACCTCCGCTCCGGTACAACAGATCATGTCGAACCAAAACATCAAATTCGTCAGCCGAAGCCTGTCTCGGATTCTGTGACACCTTAGATTCCGCCTGCTCGCAATTTCCGTCGAGCCGTCGGCCTTGGTCGTCATCTCAGGGGTTGTGGCCACATGACATGTTTGTAACGGCATTTGGCGTCCTGCTACCGCCATGCCAACCATCGTTTGACATGCTGCCGCAGAGAACCAGCGGCAGACCTTTAGGCCTCAAGCCCCTCACAACAACTGATGTCAGATCCCTCAGTCAAGATGGTCAAAGTGCCACACTCGATCACAATGCCTGACGATGCGTTCCTCTCAGACGATTTCCTCTCCTCAAAGTCGGACAAAGACTTGTCTGCGATGATGCATCTCATCATTGGAGAACAGCAAAAGAGAGCATTAGAAGGATCCGAACCAGACGCCCTAATTGAGCAAGGCTTCAAAGACGGATTCAAACCAAATGGTCTCCCACACGACCCCTGGATCGTTGATGGGATACTCATCTGTCCTGGTGCGGTAAACGACAGAAGCGCAACGTCTCACGACTGTGGATTCGTAGCCTTTGACGAGCACTGGTGCTGGGAACATCCCGACATTGTCCTCGACGACGTCCGATACATCGACGGCCCGAAGCGACGTCAACGTTCAGTGTCGCTCGTGCCGGTATTCGAGGGACTGGAATTCGACCTGGTCATATCCCGATCATCAGCAGGCCAGCACAAAATGCGGTCAGCCACGGCGTTCCGAGTCATAGACGGCTGCCTTGAAGTGGTGCGCAACAGAGCACCTAAGAAGAGTTCAGGTCTGCGCCACTAAACCAATATTTAATCCATGATGAGGTGGCTGAATACAACCGTTCGCTGTTCCTTCTTCTGTGCGCGAGACTTGGGTAGCGATATGTCTACAGAACAAGCTTCGACTCGACTGCCGGTCATTGACGTTGAACCGGTTCTTGCCGGCTCGTCCGGAGCAATCGAAGCAACCGCTGAACAGTTGCGCGAAGCGTTGGAGAATGTCGGCTTTTTATCGATCGTCGGTCATGGGATCGAGTGGCAAAAAATTCGAGAGATGTATGACTGGACAGCTTCGTACCATGAGCTTGTCGACGAAGCAAAGCTCGGGCATGAGATGACTTCGACTCTTATGGGCTATGTGGGACTCGGCGGTGCACAACGAGGCGATCGACCATTCGCCCTTAACGCAGCATTTTTTATGGGGCGACCCGGTTCGAAGCGCAACCAGTTTCCTACTGAAGAGGCCCTGCCTGGTTTCAGAAATGCTGCTGAAAACTATTACCGGACTTTGGAGCGACTGTGTCATCAACTTTTGCCGCTTTATGCGGTCGCAGCAGATATGCCGCCAGCGTTCTTCGAGACGTTCTTTGACCCGGCTCTAGCGACGCTTCGAATGAGTCACTACCCGCCCATTGATGCCGAACCTGACCAGTGGGGGATTGATCCACACAGCGACGCAGGCTTTATGACCTTGTTACCCGCTAACGAAGTAAGTGGTCTCTCGATTAAATCCGATGACGGGTGGTTCGCTGTTGATCAAGAACAGGAATCTTTTGTCGTTAATGCGGGTGACACATTAAGGGCATGGAGCAACAATCGATTTCGTTCCACGAAACATCGGGCTCTGAACAAAAGCGCGGGGAACCGTTACGCGATCCCGTTCTTTTTCGATCCTCGACCTGACACCATTATTGAAGCGCTAGCTGGCTGCATAGACGACGATCGACCGTTAGCAGTGAAGCCGTATCGATATGGTGATTATCTTCAGCGTTTCATGCGCGACGGCTACATCCCAGCAGCCAACTAAGGGTTCTGTTCAACTGAAGATCGAGTTGTTCTAGTTGTACTCATCCTTGAACTCAGACAGCTGATCAAGCTTAGGAATCACGGTGTCGGCGTCAGCTGGGGGGAGTGTAAATACGATTCGGTTACACCCGGCTTCGATCAGACTGTCAACGATCTCTGCTTTGGGGGGCGTTCCGAACTGTCCGAAGTCAAACGATTCCGGGTCTCGACCAGCATCAGCTGCCATTTGTTTCAGCGTGGTTATTTGTTCAGCGAAGTCATACCTGCCGCTTATGGGCATAAAACCGTCACAGTATTCGACTATGTCTTTCATGGTTTTCGGACCAGCAGCGCCACCCAAAATGATCGGAGGATGTGGTTTTTGGGTTGGCTTAGGCCATTGCCAACTCGAACTGAATTCCACATGATCCCCATGAAATTCTGCTTCGTCGTTTGCCCATAGCTCCTTCATGGCCAAAATTCGTTCACGCATCACGGCTCTACGTTCTGTGAATTTGACGCCGTGATGGTGAAGCTCTTCTTTGTTCCAGCCGTAGCCGATACCGAAGAGAAAACGACCTTCAGTTAACGCATCAACTGTTGACACATTTTTCGCTAACCAGATCGGGTCACGCTGCGGGACAAGAGTGATACCGGTACCGAGTTTGATCTTGCTAGTGACAGCACCAGCCATACCTAACGCAACAAACTGGTCGTGTGTGCGCCAGTACTCCTCGGGAAGCGGCGGCGCTTTGGGGTTGAGGCCCCAAGGTGTTTCCCGGCTTGTTGGAATGTGGCTGTGCTCTGGAAACCAGATCGACTCGAAGTCCCTATCTTCAGCCTCTTTGGCCAAGGTCATAGGATTGATTGCTTTGTCGGTGGGGAACATGTTTATGCCGAAATCAGTCATGGTTTGATCATAACCACGTCAACAAGTTGGGTGCTCGGCTGAGTCCGGAAAGCTAACAATGTGTTTCAGATGTGCAGATAAAAATGGAATGAGCCCCCATGAAGTTGAGGGCTCATTCAAAATCGGCTGTTTGATTACCTTCTAAAAGGTAATCAGCGAAACTGCTAGGCGTCGTGACTATCTAGATAGGTGACCTGCAGGTTGCCTGCCAATACGGGGGCAAGTAGCTCGGGAAGACCAGTGTCCATACGCCATTTGAGGTAGGCCTGATGATTTTCTTTGACCGCAAACTTCTCCCACAGAACGACGGTGTCTGGATTGTTGTCGTCGCTGTAGACCTCAACTGATTCGCAGCCTTCAAAGGCACGAGTATCAGCGAGAGCTCCGCGGAGAATTTCGATTAATTCAGGTCCCTTGCCTTCTTGGCAGGGGAATACAACGTGAATAGTCTGAGACATCTTCGACTTCCTTACTAAGTGGTGGTCAGCACGTGGATTCGAAGCTCAGCACCTCTGGCCGCATTCGTCAACTTGTAGGTCAACGAATTCTTTCTAACGAGTAAGGGTTTTCGCAGACGAAACCCTGTAACTACCTTCTAGGTGTTGAGGCAGCAATAATTTCGACCTCGATATCACCGACCACTAACGGGGCGCCGACGGTCGTGCGACAAGGGTACGGTGCCTCAAAGACGTCGAGGAACACGTCGTTCCAAATGGCGAATTCTGAAACGTCGGTCAGTTGTGCGTTGACCTTGATCACATGGTCCAGGGAAAGACCCATGTCTTCAAGCATGGCGCCGAAGTTTTCTAATGCGACTCTGGCTTGCGTAGCCAGATCGCCGCCAGTTACTTCAAACGTCTCAAGATTGATTGCAGTCATACCGCTGAAGAAATACAAGTCGCCGACTTGGATCGCAGTTGAGTTTTTAATGTTGAACTCTTCAAGTGCGGCAGACGCCGAAGGAGAGGAATGGATGATGGTCATATCGACACCATAGACCTGCGGGATCGGTGACCAACAGTGAAAGTAACGTTACGTCTCTTGGTAATCGAACTACTTGGTACGTTCGTGACAGGTCAAAGAAGGTATTTGTGAGTGACTCAAAACATGGTGAAGACATAGATCGAACCGACGAATGGGCGCGGCTGCGCCGGGAGCATCTACGAGAGCGAGGCGACCGGGGTACTTCTTCTGCGCAGGGAGTGCACCACCTTGCTCTTTTGAGTTCTGATGTCGAACGAACGATCGCGTTTTATCAAGGAATTCTTGAGTTTCCGATGACTGAACTGTTCGAGAATCGCGACTATCAGGGCTCAACGCACTTCTTTTTCGACGTCGGCAATGGCAATGCCTTAGCGTTTTTTGATTTCCCTGGACTGAATCTTGGCCCTTACGCCGAAGTGTTGGGTTCCATGCATCATCTCGCAATTTCAGTTACACCAGAAAAGCAGGCTTACCTGAGGTCGAGGCTTGAAGCATCTGACGTTGAAGTGACCTTTGAGCATGGAAATTCGATTTATTTCAGTGGACCTGATGGTGAGCGCTTNGAGCTCCTCGCTGAGTCATTAGGCGAAATGAACGGCAAACCGGTCCTCTGATTTAGGTGGGAAGTCCTGCCTCGGCAGGTGATGTCGAAAGAGCTTTAAGGTGGAGTCATGGCCGAAACACAAGATGATTCCAATTCTGAATCGGTAAATGAGGTTCGGACCCTGCTTAGCCTTGTCGGGATCGAGCTGGCAGGATCGGACCTTGCATCGCTCGGGAGAATATTTCCTCAGTTCCGTCAAAAAGTTGACCGTATGTACGAGATAGATACGGGTGATGAAGTAACAGCGGCAGTGTTCCGAGCGGACATGGATTCCTGATCGTGAACAACAACTCAATCAGAGAACTTGGAACCAATTTGCGTGATGGGAGCACCACTAGTCGCGAAATTGTTGAACGGGCGCTAAAAGCCTCGGACCATCTGGATCCCATTTTGGGAACCTATCTGAACCGCTTCGACGAGACAGCACTCGAAGCAGCTGACCAAGCCGATAGTGAAATGCAGTCGGGATTAGACCGCGGGCCTCTGCATGGAATCCCTTTAGGCATCAAGGACATTATTTCGACTGATGAAGGACCGACCTCGGCTCAATCGTTGGTACAGGACCCATCGTGGGGAGACCAGGGTGACGGTCCGCTACTTCGACGTCTCCGTGAAGCCGGAGCTGTAGTGATGGGAAAAACAACGACGATGGAATATGCCATCGGTTTCCCGGATTTCGATAAACCGTTCCCGGTGCCTAGAAACCCATGGAATGTCGAACGTTGGACAGGAGGTTCAAGCTCGGGAACCGCAAATGGTGTTGCTTCAGGGCAGTTCGCCGGCGGCCTGGGAACAGATACCGGAGGNAGTGTTCGTTTGCCCTCTGCTTATTGNGGNATTACAGGGTTCAANCAAACCTTTGGGTTGGTTCCGAAGAGTGGCTGCATTCCTCTCGGACTTAGTTATGACCACATCGGTCCGATGGCCAACTCTGTATGGGATTGCGCTGCGATGCTCACGGTTATGGCCGGTTACGACGAAAGCGACCGAACGACTGTGCGGAGGCCGCCCAGCAACTATGTCGATAGCTTGACTGAAGATCCGGAGTTCGGAAAAGTTGGAGTAATCACAAACAGCGCCCTGGTGGGGGCTAGCTCCGACCAGATGATGGCTGTGTTCGACGATGCGGTCACTGAGTTAGGTTCCGCGGGGATGAACATTGTTCCCTTCGAAGTTCCTCACTACGAGGCTCTCCATGACGGGGCATTTATGGCGTTGCAGGCGGAAGCATTTTCTTGGCATCGCGATCAACTACAAGATCGATGGAATGATTATGGACGCCCCACAAGGCTTACGATCGCTCGAGGAGCGCTGTTCTCAGCTGGGGATTTGGTGCAGGTTGAACGTGTACGCGAAGTTGCGCGTAAAGCGGTGTTAGCTCGGATGGAAGAACTCGGTGTTGAAATACTTGTCAGCCCCACTACCGGGTACGCAGCGACTCCNTTTACAGGTGCTGATAGGAGCGCCACTTCATTGGCAGCAATGCACACACCAGCCTGGAATTCCACCGGTTTCCCGGCGTTATCTGTCCCCATGGGATTTGATCAGGATGGATTACCTTGCGGTCTGCAAATCATTGGGCGACCATTCCAAGACCATGCTGTGTTGCAGCTAGGTCACCGCTATCAGGAGCTCACTGAATGGCATAGGCAAGTGCCCGTGCATCACGCAGACTTACTGTCGGATGAATGAGGATTTCAAGAAAACTACGAATTAGTTCCAGCCATTTGACCTTCATCGGTTAGGTAAATGGAATTTTTGGGTTCCGCGAACAAATCTTGTACCGCGGGCACAAATTCCTCTAAATCCATCGAGTCGTAACTCGGGTCAAAAGCAGTTTGGTCAAACTCTTGGCAGAATTCGACAGTGAGATCGTAGGCGGGGTGACCCTCAAATTGATCCCGCATATTGCGGTCAAGTCCAAGGTGATGAAAAAAGTTGTAGCCCTGAAAGATCCCGTGTTTCTCGACCATCCAAAGGTGATCTTCGGTGACGAAGGGTTTCAGGATTGCCACGGCTATGTCGGGGTGGTTGTACGAACCGAGGGTGTCGCCGATGTCGTGAAGAAGCGCACAAACGACGTATTCATCTGATTTGTTTGCACGGTACGCGCGCGTCGCCGTTTGCAGCGAATGTTCCATTCGGTCTACGGAGAACCCACCGTTGTCGCCTTCCAACAACTTGAGGTGGTCTAGTACNCGACTCGCGACGTCACTAGCTAATTGTTGGTTGTGTGCGGCGATGATTTTCCAATCCAAAGCCGTTCCTTCGGTCATTGCGCCAAAGGTCGCGGACTGTTCGAGTAAGTCTCCTGTGTCGTTTGAAACGTTCATTTGGTCCTCTTTTCCCGTGCTACCCCAATGGTAATGGGTATCGGCTGGTCAATCTTTTGTCGCGACCATCGACCAGGACACAATGGACGGCATAATGACCAGGTGAAGTTGTGGAGCGCCTGGGCCGGGCTTTTGTTTTTGATTTGTGCGTGCGCAAACTCAGTTGATTCCGCTACCACCGAACGCCTGAATANCACCTCGATAAAGCCGGCCGTTACTGAACCNTTTGATACCTCNACGACTNAAACCTCAGTGCAATTCGCTGAGACGACGACAACTATTGATTTAGATGACAGTGTCGACGACTTTGAACTGACGGTCACTGCACCAGCGCTTGTCTACAGCTATTCACATTTCGAGGTCTCAGTTGTCTCAGAAGAAAAGATCGTTGATACCCAGATTGTGTCTGACCGATTCGATGTGTTATCTGCAACAGGAGAAGCGGTCTCCGTCGTTAGTCCCATCATNCAGCAAAACGAAACGATCGACTACTCNGTGGCCGTCACCACCATGGACGGGCGGTCCAAGACCGTTGCTCTTNNAATCGAAGTGGTCTTGTATGAGCATGACGTCGCGCGCACCAGACACCTCAACCCGGTGGACTTAGAAGGCACGAGTACCGAAGATTACGCAGTGTTCAATTTCGGTTTCGAAACTATTTTCGTTAATGAGCGCTACAGCGAAACCTACTGTTACCCAACTGTCGACGACTGTGATGAACGAGACGGCTCATTTACCGCTGACGCACACAACATGATGGTCGGAGACTTCAACGGAGATGGCCNCCAAGACCTAGTAGTCGGNTGGGTCATCTTTCCCCACACAATGACCCACAAAGAACGAAGCACAGTGAGGGTGTACCTCAATGACGGAACAGGTCGACTGGTAGTAGACCCAGCGATTTACTCCTCGGGTAAACCACCGGAACGCAACATGGCCTACCGGCTTGTCGTCGACGACTTCAACCAAGATGGCGTAGACGATATTTTCGCCGGGTCGCAAGGCTTACTAAAACTCCTCCCAACCGGAGAGAGAATCAATGACATGGACCCGCACGTTCTACTGCTATCTCGGGACGGCAAACTCTTTGATGCCTCGGACACCATTGACTACCGCGGCACCAGATTTTTTGCTCACGATGCTTCGTCGGGAGACATAAACGGTGACGGGTTCCCAGACATCTTGGCTGCACGAACTTTGTTTTTGAATGACAGCGGGGCAGGCTTTGTGAACTCTCTTCAAGATCTACCTGAGGGATTGCGTAGGAATGATCACTACGTGATGTCGTCCCTGCTTGAAGATTTCAATGGTGACGGGTTAGCTGACCCGGTCCTTTTTTGGGGTGACGAACCGGATTCTTTGAACCCTCGACCCGCACAGATAGGCATCAGTGACAAGCAAAAGCCGAGTGCTCAATGGGAGGTCCAAAGTCTGCCCACTGGACGTTTCGGACCTGGAACCACCAAATTTAATCATGCAGCTACCGCAGATATTGACGGCGACGGAGATGTAGACATTGTCATTGGAACGACGAGATCAAACCCTTATTACGTCGGAAGATTCATGCAAATCCTCCGCAATGACGGCTCAGGGAATTTCACCGATATCAGCCAAGACGCAATGGGTGAACAACCACGGGCGTTGAATTACGAAGATCCAGAAGTTGAGGTGCAGTGCACAGTCTGGGGAGAAGGCCAAGTAGTCCTTCTCGATATTGATGCCGACGGCGACATCGACATTACGGACCGAACCCACGGCGGCGCGAACGGCGCAAAAGACGCGTGCCCCGGCATAGAAATTTATTTGAACGATGGGAACGGCAGTTTTTCTCGTGAAGTCTCGAGCCAACTAGCGTGGGTTCGTCAACACCAAATTCCCGGCTTCGTAGCTTTGACGCCGGCTGGCCATCAGATTGGTAATGCCATCCCGATAGACCTTGATGGTCGTTTCGGTATTGATTACGTCGCGCAAATACGTTCGCCGTGGGGAGGAACTTTTGCGTTCCTCTACCAGGTCATGTCGGTGAGGTAGGTCGACGATAGCTGTCTAGGTTGGAACGCTTAGATGAACTCAGAAGGACGCAGTTGTTGCTCCATACATTTGGTCCTTAGTCTCCTCACGCAAAAACTCGAGTTCCTCAATCAGAGCTTTCCTGCCTGCTTCGGCTTCGGGGTCCTCCGGGTAGTAAGCCAATTCTGATGCGGGATCCCCGGCGACGCGCGTGCCGATCAGATACCTAGGTTTGCTGTAGTCATAAGGGCGTGCCCGATGAAGAGCTCGTCTGTTGTCCCACAGCAATGTGTCTCCGACAACCCAATTGTGGCTGTAGACCCGTGAATCGTCCCCGACGACATGTTCGATGAGAGATCGGATCAACTTTCGACTTTCCTGACGGTTAAGTCCGGGGATCCCAAAAGCATGCCGTCCCACGAACAAGTTGGGTTTGCCTGTCTCAGGATGAATCTTGACCATAGGTCGCAAGTAAGCCTCGCCGTGGTACACCTCGCCGTATAGGCCATCTCCATTTGTGTCGGGGAAGTCCCCGAGGTCGTTTGCTTGGGAAAAGTTCGTCGAATGGAATGCGCTTAACCCAGCGACTATTTCCTTGGTGGCGTCGTCAAGGGCTTCGTAGCCGGCTCGCAGATCGGCTAACTCGGTTTGTCCACCTTCATCTGGGACAATTACGGCAGACAACATTGCCACCCTGCTCGCTATTGGTTTGTAAGTCGAGTCAGTGTGCCAGGCTTCGTTGCCGACATTGGTTCGCATTAATTGAGACTGAAGGTCATAAATCTTGCCAAAACTACCGTCCTCATGTTTCTTCTGGTTTGCCATAGGAGCTCCACCAAACTCGAGGTCTCCGAAACGTTTCCCAAAAGCGATGCTGCTTTCTTCGTCGAGGTGTTGATCTGGGAATAGCAAGAAGCCGTGTTCGAGGAAGGCTGCGTGCAGGTCACTGAACTCATCGTCGCTCAAATTTTTGAGATCTACACCAGTAGCAGTAGCACCGAAAGCTTTGTTGGCCATTGGAACGATTGTNANGTCACTCATCTTGTTCCCCNAGTCCCTTGTTAACAACAGGCTAGCCAACTNGNGAGGTCTGAGAGTGGGAACCTGATNTGGCAGCNACTANGAACAAGCGAGTTCGACAGATCCATAATCACCTACCGAGAANTTCACCTGGTCANCAGCTTGCGGGAAATAAGTGATGACGGTACTGCCGGTCATAACAAATTCACCTGCNCGAATGGACTGGCCTCGCTNGTTGAGATGATTGGCGAGCCAGGCGACNGCTTCAAAGGGATGACCTAATGCGTCNCCGGTTTGACCAGACCCAAGCACTTCGCCGTTGACTTCCAGNACCGTTGGGGTGTTNACGAGGTCNAGGTCTTGCCAAGTAANNAAGGGAGANCCCAAAACGACTCCGGCGTTCCANGCATTTTCAGATACTGAATCGAANGGGTTGAGTTGGTCGTAGTCAGCATCTCGATCTTCGATCAATTCAAAGGCTGGGTAACACTTGTCGACCGCNGCCCCAANGCTTTCTCTNGTGTGAGGNNTGTCTCCTGCACTCAAGTCAGAGCCAAGCTGAACAGCGATTTCACATTCGAGACCGAGGTGTCGGTGTTCGCCAAGAACCACGTGTCCCGGCGAAGGTTGAACTCGACTGTCGAAAACGGCCCCGGACAAAGGGTGGTCGACGCCACAGAATTCCTGCATTGCTTTGCTTGTGAGCGCTACTTTCCAGGCAATTATCTGTTCACCGCGCCCAACCATGATGTCGATGAAGGCCTCTTGCACGAGGTATGCGTTTTCCAGAGAGGGGTCATCGACCCTGTCTGCCAGCGTGTGGTGCTGTGCTTTGGTCTCGAGTTCTTCTATGAATGATGTTGCTATCTCAATTCGTTCCTGCTCGTTCACGAGCATCCTCCCTTATCGCCCTTAGTTGATTGTTGCACTGAATTATCCGGTGCGCGGCAATGTCGAATCTCAAGACTGGCCCGGACCAAAAACCAGTGGCGTCAATACAGTGCCTCGACTGCTGCTAGGTCAGCGATTCTGTCCCCGTCGTAACCCAACATGTCGCTTAGTACTTCAAATGTGTGTTCACCAATCGGGGGCCCACCCCACAGAGCTGTGGACGGGGTTCGGCTCAACTGATAATGCGAACCTTCCACAACGGTCTCACCCGCGTATGCCTGAGGTACACGGCGGAAATGATTCCGATGGGCCAACTGGGGATCAATGATCGCGTCAGCTGAATCAGATACGACATGAGCAGCTACACCATGACTTTGTAGTAGTTCTTGCAGTTCAAAGCGGTCTTGGGAAGCCGTCCAGTTTCCGATGATGCTGTCATCCAGATCTNCATTTCCGATCAGTTCAGAAAGTGTCTTTTCGGCTTCTGAGTCTTGACACACGAGGGCGATCCAGTTGTCGTCACCTTGAACTGGGTACACGCCGTGAACGTTGTACCGCTCACTGGAGTTCGCTGAACGTTGAGCAGTGCGTCCATTGACNTCTTGGTCTAAAAGAGCTGGACCGAGAAGGTGCAGCGCAGATTCATGTTGGCTGAGGTCTATGTAAGATCCCTCACCTGTNCGCCGTTGATGGTCGAGCGCTGCGACGAGAGCTGTGACAGTGAAGCGTGGAGCCGTGTAGTCGGTGTAGGCAAGAAATGGCCCAGTAGGGGGCCGGTCCGGCCATCCAGTAATTTCGTAGAATCCGCTTAACGCTCCTGCGAGATTGCCGAAACCCGGGTACATGTTCATAGGACCGGTTTGTCCCATCAGACAGCTTGACAACATCACGATTTCGGGTTTGCGCTGCTTTATAGATGCGTAGTCCAGCCCCCAATTTGCCATGGCTTTGGGAGTGAAGGCTTCGATTACGACGTCAGCCCAGTCGATCAAGTCCCAGACCACTGTGTGAGCTTCTTCGACAGACAGGTCAAGGCTGATCAAGTGCTTTCCAGCGTTAGCTGAGTGATACTGCGCTGTGTTGTCTGGGTGGGTTTCATCATTCACGAATGGGCCAGCGTTGCGAATCACATCGATTCGTCCTTCAGATTCGATCCGTACGACTGTTGCTCCGTGGTCGGCGAGGTTTCGTGTCGCCATAGGCGCAGCTATTGCCCAAGTAAAGTCCAGAACGTTTATTCCTTCTAACGGTCTATTTGTTGGGGCTGGATCTACAGGCGGAGGGCTCGCAGGCTTACGACCGCGTTGTTCAAGTACCTCTTGTGTATGTTCACCCAGCTTGGGAGGCGGGCCGAGGTCCTTGAGTTCGACGCTTCCCTTAGCGAAACGGCCCGGAAACTTGTGTCCCAGCTGAGGAACCTCTTCAAAAAATTCTCGGGCCGCTAGGTGCTCAGATTCGACGATGTCTTTTGTGGTTGCAACTGGAGCGATGAGAAGTCGTTTTTCGTTGTTGCCGACCATTAACTCAGCCTTGGTTTTAGTTGCGGTGAATGCTGCGATGGCGTCTTGAGCTCGATACAGATCCTCGGGGTCGGCCTGTCCGGAAAAGATCATCATGAAGAAATCGACCCAGTTCAGGTCGCGTGTTGCTTCATCGCAGAAGCCTTCTTCGTGCACCCAATTCATGAGCCGCTGACTGTACGGGCCCAGCATTTCTCCGAACATGAACGTAATTGACACGAAACCGTCTATCGCGGGGTAGACGGTCCTAATGACGTACTCGCCGGCCTTTATTCCACCACCAGCACGCGCCATGGGGGGCGCGCCGACAGCGCTTGTCATCAACATGGTCTGTGTGCATTGAGTTACTGCTTGTTGNGCGGACACGTCGATATGTTGACCCCAGCCCGAGGCGCTCCTCTCAAATAGGGCAATGGTTGTAGCCTCGGCTGCCTCTAGGGCACCGTGTAACCATCCTTGCGGTACGGCGCCAACCTGTATAGGAGCGCGATCAGGGTCTCCTGTAAGTCCGAGTTGTCCACCTGCCGCNAGCAGTGTCAGGTCTGTTGCTAACCACTTACTTTTAGGACCCGTCGCGCCAAAGGGTGAGAGGCTGACCGTCAACAGGGACGGATTATCGGCTCTCAACTTTTCTAGGTCGAGTTCTTCGAAGGCTCCACAATCAAGGACAACATCTGCTGTTGCCGCTAGGCGTTCAATCTCCTCGACTCCTCCGATGACAGATTTCTTACCTCGGTTCCACGCCCAATGCGTTAAAGACTTCTCACCGTCCTCCTCATCATGGGCGAACGGCCCCACCTGTCGCGAGTGGGTCCCTCCTTCGGGCTCAATAGCTACAACCTCTGCCCCTAACTGAGCTAACAGCAGTCCTGTCAAATTAGAACGTTCGTCTGTGAGATCGAGAATCCGGTATGGCGAAAGCATGTCCGCCATTCTGCCCGTTTAATGAGCGGCGCGTGAGATGATGCTANATCTGTCAGGGGAGGTAGGAAAGATGGANAGCGANGACNAGCGTTTGAACATGTTGCGAGAATCCATCCGNCTGACCGAAGAAATTCTTTCCGAAGCGAACCAGAATCAGAGAGCNCAGTTGGATCCGACNGTNCANGCGAAACTGATNCATNNNCGCGATTGGAGAANGAGGTATCTGAGCCACTTAGAAGACGGTGGACCGNTACTNGAAGCTGGCGATGAATGGNCGATGCATCATGGCCACGATTTAGCCATCGAATGGGGATATGAGACCTGGGANGANAATCGAATCGGTCTGCGATGCAGAAGTTGTGACGATTGGATTCAGNTGTATGACGTTGACCGNAACCCCTCGGCTGCNCCTACAGTCGCCGATTTGTATTTAGAGCATGAAACCCACACAGTGGTCTCTTGGCGACAGGGNCTAGACGCTGGCATCGAGTGCGTCACNTGTGGAGCTGTGAATGACANGGGGTTTCCANTACTTGAGGCACCGGTCAGNNCATGGTTNGACGANGTTTGGAANGGGTGAGCAANACAAAATTTAANGATCCAAAGTTTGTGCGCCGGGTGGGACTCGAACCCACACGCCCGAAGACACCGGCACCTAAAGCCGGCGCGTCTGCCAGTTCCGCCACCGGCGCTCTGNTTCAACTTATCGGCCAAAAGTGTCGACCATTCAAGTGTTAAGCCCGGCGCCTGAAAAGTTCCAAGGAGGAGAACAGTTCCTCAATGTCAGAAGTTGAGGACCTTCCGATGCCCGGAGCTTGGGACTACCAGTGCAATCAAGTTGTAGGGTCGCTGGATCTACTGCTGGACGTAACAGTAAAAGCGGGGTTTAGTTATGCAGGTCACCAGAATATTTACAGGGGAAGACGGTAGGTCACATTTCGAAGATCTTGAAATTCCGAGTACTGACCTTGGCCCACCCTTAGGGGAGATCAGCGCTTCGGTTCCGAGTGTCTCCTCTTTTTTTCGATCGACTCGAACTGACGGCGACGAGGACGTGTATGACTACCATTGTGCGCCCCAAAGACAGTTTGTTATCCACTTGAAGGGTGCGGTCGAGATCGAGGTCGGCGATGGAACTAAACGCCGATTCGGAGTGGGCGATGTCTTGTTAGCTGATGACACTACCGGTCAAGGTCACATCAGCAGGGGAGTGGAGACACCCCGAGAACAGGTCTTCATAGTGATGCCCGACGACCTTGACATGGAGCCTTGGCGGACTTAGCGGCTTCCGGATTCTCTATTTTCGGGAGTACTAAGATCAAGATACCGAAGGGGGAAGAATGCTCAGATTGACGTTTTTAATTCGCCGTAAACCAGGCATGTCTAGAGAAGCCATGCAGAGATATTGGCTTGAAGAGCACGCTCCTCTCGTTGCTAGTCACTCACAAACTTTAAGCATGCTTCGTTACGTGCAGGTCCACACCACCGATGACGACCATGGTCGCCTCACAGGTCGACGCGGCGAGATGGAAGAGCCCTATGACGGTGTCGCAGAAGTTTGGTGGGATTCGAAAGAAGCCATGGTGGAAGCGACGCGATCAAAAGAAGGTCGTCAAATCGATCAGATTCTCAGNTCTGACGAAGAGCAGTTCATGGATTTAGAGCACTCNGTNGCTTGGTTCAACTACGAATACCCGCANGTAAACCCGACCCCAGAAAATATTGTGGCAACTGAACGTTCGAGTTTGGTGAAGTTGTACTTCCCGTTACGGCAAATNGAATCTCTGANTGTCGATGAAGCTCAGTGGTATTGGCGNACACATCACGGACCNGTTATTCGACGTCAAGCCCATGGATCGGGAATATTGCGTTACCAACAGGTNCACCGCGATGAACCNGAATTGACCGCTGGGATCAANGGTTCTCGAGGATCAACTNTTGANCCGTACCTCGGCCATGCTGAAGTCTGGATGGACCGAACCGCGATGGGGAACCCGACTCCAGANAATANGGCTGCCTCAAAACGTGCATATGAGGANGAAGCCAACTTTATAGATTTCNCACGTTCGTCAATGTTTCTNACAAAAGAGCATGTGATTATTGATCGGCGTTGATTTCGTCGTCAACTAACGACCTCACTCCTTCAACAACGCGTTGCATGTTGGCTTTGTGGATGAGTCTTCGTTGGAACAACACCTCGTCCTCCTTNGAGGGGTCCTCTTGGGCCCGGGGCGCTGTTCCGTTGTTTTCCTTTCCGATGACCATTGAGAACCGCAAACGGGTCCCNGGGCCTTGTTCNGCAAGTTCGAAACGCCANATCGCTCCNGGNTTTTCCTGATCAGTTATGCGCCACTCNAANTCTTGTTTCTCGANCCANCGTGTGACGATGCATTCGGTCTCCCACTCNCGTACNCCTGGTATCGAATTTTTNCCNNTGAACTTTGAACCGACTCCCACCTCACCNTCGGTNATCCAGTCTGCGCCGACGAATTCATCNGAAAAGAGCGCNGGCATATTGATGTCGGAAACAACTTCCCATACGGCTTTGGGACGAGCNTTNGTGTCTATCTCTGCGACTACCCCAGGGCCGTCCGCGATTCGNGATGAACCNTCAATGCTTGGNTNTTCGCGAGTGAACCCCCATTGGTTGAAGTAGGTGATGTNTGANGCTGGNCGTCGNACNGCGGGAGANAAATCNTGACCNATGGTGTGGGCGACNGGAAAACAAACNAGGGTTGTCACCCCGTCAGGGATTCCTAGAAGTTCGGCAACTTCNGANGGTTTCTCGTTCAGCATTGTCGCGTACGCNGTTCCCAATCCTCTGGATCGAAGGGCCAAATTAAAACTCCATGCTGACGGGATAGCGCTGTCAAACAATCCTGGACGGCCGCTGTTGTCGTGGATGCCCCAGATGGCACACATCACCANTGCAGGGGCTTTGGAGAAATTTTCGACGAGATATGCACTTGAACTCACGATGTGTTCTTTGGGGTGACCTGTGCCATCCAGNCGTCCTCGGGCCTTGAGAAAGAGCGTCCCGACTTCGGCGTACAACACTCCTAGTTGATCTTTGAGACTTTGGTCTCGGATGATCAGCCAACGACGACTCGCGTCGTTNCCGCCGGTGGGTGCTTGTTCTGCTAAATCAATGCACTCAAAAAGCAGTTCGTCAGTGACTTCTCGAGTGAANTCCAAACGTTTTCGAACAGCCCGGGTTGTCGTCAATAAGCGGTCGACTTGAGCAAGGTCGAAACCTGATTCTGAAAGATCATCATTCATGCAACGAATCTACGCGCATATCTCNNAGTTNTGCTCAGTGCGGCCGCACCGAGAAAACTGAAGGAGGAACTAGTGGACCCGGGTCTGACTGTGGCGGCGCCTGTTCCGAGATTCGTGTCCCAGGTTTTGGTAAACGAAGCGCTCCGNCGATGCCTAGTAGGGCGCACGCAGCTGATAACAGCAGTACCCAGAGAAACGTTGAAGTCCAATCCGCGAGCACTCCGCCGATTTGNGGAGAGACCATTTGNGCTACNCCNAAAGCGAGAGTTGCCGCGCTGAAACCGGGCCCGTAATCCTCGGCCGACGCGTTTTCAACGAAATACATGGTGAGGCTGACAGGAATGGACGCAAAGATCATCCCGATCACCACCGAAGATGCAAGTGTGGGAAGTATCCAGCCAGGCAGGATCGTTACCACTAGAACGCTCCAAAGACCGAAGGCGCAACCAAGAGTCGCTCGAGTCCCAAATGCGGAAACCGATTTCGCGACAATGGGGCCACCGAACACCATCCCAAGCCCGATCAAGGTGAACGACAGAGACGCATTGCTGGCCGACCAGCCGTTATCGCCCTCTAATCGGCTACTCATGAACGCCAAAACGAGCAGATACATGAAGCCGAAGGTTGTGTACATGGCTGTCACGGGTCTCCAGCCAGGTACGCGACGTAAGGCATCGAACCCACCGACGCTGCCCTTAGGTGAAAGCTGTTCCTGAGCGTGTCTAACAACAGCAACAGTTCCGACTGCTACCAGTAGTCCAATGATTGTTTGAACTACGTACACGTTGCGCCAACCTTCGTCTCCCCACAGCCTTCGAACCCAGCCAGCTAATTGACTGGTGAACACGATGCTGAGAGCCATCCCCGATGAGAGAAGTCCGATAGCTGTGCCCCGTTTTTCGGGTGGAAAGGCAGCGCTAGCAACAACTGGGGTTGGAATCCAGACCCAGGCCCCNCCAAAGCCGCTACAGAACATTCCAAACATCAAGACAGGGGCATTGGGAGCNACNGCAGATACCAGTTGGCCTGCCACGGCGATGAGAAGTCCGACCTTCATAATGGTCAGCAATCTGATGCGGGATGAAGCGATAGCGACTGCGAGAGTGCCAACGAGATAGGCGGTGACGTTCGCAGTAGCTATGGAACCAGCAACAGTATTCGATAACCCCAAATCCGAACGCATTGCAGGCAATACGACACCCAAGGTAAATCGACCGAATCCTTGAGCTACACCGGCGCTCGCTGCCGCAAACGCCACGGCAATCCAGGCGCGAGCAGTCACCCCTAGAGGCTATCAATTCGATAGTAACGGGAAGTTCGGAGGCGCTCAGAAATCAGCGTCGACCCTTGGATCTAAATCTGGTGTCCACAAAGCAGGCGCGACCCCGCCACGGTTGCCTAACATCTCTAGCGTCTAGACAGGAGAACAACATGGCGATCAGCATCGATCCCGACACAGGTCTCAAGATTTTCGATACCCGCGCAGCGAAAGCAAGCGACAAGATTCAGGGGCAGGGTTACGAAGTAAATCCCAATGCCTCCCTGAAAACCCTTCCCGAGGTTTCCACCGAGGCGAAATTCGACGCCGTTGAACAGGCCAAATATCGAGAATTCAAGGAGCAGCGCCGCGGGGCAGCTGACTACATGGCAATGGAAGGAGAATTCGCCAAATACCTTGAGGACCACTACTCCGAATCCCCGGTACAACGCGATTCTCTGACCGACGAATGCGAAATCGTTGTAGTAGGTGCCGGATTCGCTGGACTACTGCTTTGGTACCGCCTCAAAGAAGCAGGTTTTCAAGACGTCAGGTTCTGTGAAAAAGGCGGCGATGTGGGCGGTACATGGTACTGGAACCGTTACCCGGGGATCGCATGCGACGTTGAGTCCTACAGCTATTTCCCGCTGNTAGAGGAAATGGANTATTTCCCGACAATGAAGTTNGCGTCGGGCTTCGAGATCCTTGAGTACTGCCAATCCATGGCNACCAAGTTCGGTTTCTACGACAAGTGCCTCTTCCACACAACAGTGGAAAGCACAGACTGGGACGAAGAAACAAGGCGCTGGACCGTAAGTACCGATCGCGGCGACGCTATGCGAGCTCGCTACGTCATCTTGGCTAACGGTATTCTGACCACCCCCAAACTGGCTCGAATCGATGGTATGGAAACCTTTGAAGGCGACTCGTTCCATACCTCCCGTTGGCGTTATGACGTNGACCTAGAAGGAAAGACNGTGGGAATCATTGGAACGGGNGCTACGGCGGTTCAAGCTGTTCCAGAACTCGCCAAAGTTGTTGGTGAGTTATATGTCTTTCAACGCACGCCCTCATCAATCGACGTGCGAGACCAGCGAGTAACTGCGTCTCAAGAAATTGAAGACTGGAAAGAAGAACCTGGTTGGGCTCGCGCTCGACGAAAGCGATTCTCGAAAATTTCAGCGGGCCGTTCGGCGATCCAAGCTAACGATGATTACCTCGCCGGGAAAGTCGAGCACTTCAAAGAACGCAAAGANCATGCNCGCAAACTCACGCCCGAAGAAATGGTTGAAAAGCANTTAGATTCNAACTTCCGCATCATGGANCAGATACGGGCCAGNGTCGATGCCATAGTCGAAGACCCCAAGACNGCTGAGGCTCTNAAGCCCTACTACCCCTATGGNTGTAAGCGTCCGACCTTTCACGATGAATATCTACCGACTTTCAACTTGCCGCACGTTCATCTCGTAGATACCGCCCCTATCGGGGTCACAAATATCAACGAAAACGGGGTCGTGCATCAAAATGAGGAATACCCACTCGATGTGCTGATCTACGCAACAGGATTCCAATGGATGGCAACGTCAACGTTCAACATGGTCACCGGTCGAGGTGGTCAAACAATGAAAAACAAATGGGAAACTGAAGGAACTAAGACCTTCCTCGGAATCCATAGCAATGGGTTTCCCAATCTGTTCATCATGACCGGCCCACAGGGCGGAGGTGGCAGCTTTAATTTCACTGATGCCATCGAAACTCATGCCGATTACATCGTGTGGATGCTTTCAAAGATGCGAGATGAAGGCCACCAAGTAGTGGACATCACTGAAGAGTCTGAATTGACGTATGCCGAGCACTGCAGACAGGCCGATATAGCGACTGCNCCGCTCCGTGATTGCTTGTCCTATTACAACGGCCACGGGGANTCTGAACCGGGAAGCTTGGCCTATTACGGAGGAGGTAACTGGCACAAGTTTCGTGTCCGAGCCCAGGAAACCCTTGACACCTACTTGTTCGAATCTGTCTGACTAACTATTTCAGGTGCGGTATTACCTCAGACGCGAGACGTTCGAGGTTTCGAGCCATAAATTCAGGGTCAATTCCTGGTGGCAGCCCCGAAGTTGCTATATCGGTTATGCCATATAGGTGAATGAATTCTGATAGTTCTTTGGTCACTTCTTCGGCGTTTCCGATGATGACGTTTTGNGGGATGCCCCCTTCGCTGCCCCAACCGTAATCGTCGGGTGTCTCAGCCATNAATGTCCCGTAAACACCCATACGNAAACGTTCCGCNTCTCGTATGGTTGGCCAGTCTTTCTCAACGTCATCGGTGACATAAACAGATCTAATTATTCCCACCCGGTAGTCGTCAGGGTCTCGACCATCAGCTTCGACGGCCTCCCTCCATGGATCGAGGACCTCTTCTCTGCGGCCTTGGGGAAGCAANTTCGTTCCGAAACGAGCNGCTCGTAACGCTCCCGGTTCNTTCATGGCCGCTATCCATAACGGCGGTCCTCCGAGCTGNACTGGCTTGGGGTANACGTTTATGTCCGAAAGTTGATAGCGCTTGCCCGCATAACTGAAGGGCNCATCACTCCAAGAGAGGCGCAGTATCTCAATCGCTTCNTCGGTCATTGAGACGCGATTCCGCAGNGGAACACCGAATGCNTCGAATTCCTTNGGCACGTAACCCATGCCGATGCCGAACTCCATTCGNCCNTGGGAGATGTGATCAAGCACAGCAAGTTCTTCAGCGAGTCTCACAGGGTGGTACANGGGCAATAGGGCAATGTCATTTGAGATGCGAATCTGTTTGGTTCGAGCNGCTATNGCTCCAGCCAAAGGTTGAAAGGCCGGCAGGTAGCCGTCTTCGAGAAAATGGTGTTCAGTAAACCAAACATGGTCAAAGCCGAGGTTGTCGGCTAGGACGGCCTGCTCGATTGTTGCCGAATAAACGTCCGTCATTGACATACTGCCGCCGGGTATATGACGGCAGTCATACATGATTCCGAATCGAAGTGGTTTGGGCATCGATTACTCCCTGTTTCGTGCCGTTCCGTGGACCGTAGCCGTTTCTGACAAGCTAAGTTTCCCCCATGCAGATTGAACGGGATACCCGTGGGGCTGAACTAGGTCCCAACCAGTACGAGGATGCAGAGGGATACATCGCCCCTTTGCCGGCCGGACACGGACCTAGATCTAACCCGTTGGGGGTATTCCCTACAGGACCAGAAGTAGGTGAACGCCTCCCAGATGTTGTTGCCGTGAATTCAGAGGGCTCAACTGTTGACTTACATATCGACCGGGAAGGGAAACCAGTCGTTCTGGTCTTCACCCGATCAGCAGTTTGGTGACCTCCGTGCCGCACCCAGCTGGTCGAGCTGGAAAAGGGAATGGATGACTTCGAGGCCGCCGGGGCGAAGCTGTATGTCCTTAGCTATGACGAAGTTGATGCACTGGCTGACTACAAGAACGCTCATGGCGCTACCTTCACCATGCTTTCGGATCCTGATAGCGAAGTCATTCGATCTTTTGGGATTCTTAACACAACCATCGCTGAGGACGACCACCCGTGGCATGGCATTCCTTATCCCGGTGTGTACGTGACCGACGCGAACGGAATGATCACCCAAAAGTTTTTCGAAAATAATTTCACCGTTCGTCCGGGAGCCGAACAACTAGTTGCTGCTGTCAAGGGTGACGATGTTTTGTTGGCAGAAAGGCCAGCAACGGATCAGGAAGTGGAAGTCGAGATCGAGTTTGAAGGTAACGACCTTCCGGTTGGTATTACGAGGCAAATAGTTGCTCGCTTTTCAGTGCCAACAGGTATGCACCTATACCAGGAACCGGTTCCTGAAGGTTTAGTTCCAGCGTCGATCGAAATAGATGATGAAGTTGAAGGGATTTTGTCGTACACGCTGGTCGCGCCTGGGACTCAGCCGCTCACCTTGGGCACCGATGGACACACTCTTGAGGTCTATGAAGGAAACGTCGTGTTGCGTCTACCGATCGCCCAAAATGGCCGAGCCATTACGAAAGATGACGATGGCCGCTGGGTGTCGATTAGCGGCCGCGTCCGTTGGCAGGCTTGCGATGACGAGACATGTTTAATGCCTGACGAAAAGGCCTTCAGTTTCCGTGTGCCATCAGCATTTACGGTGATGGCGGATATGGGNCCAGGCGAGGGCCGGGTGCCCTCGATGAACGGGGCTACACACTTCAAAAAGATGACGGATCGACGCAAGACGACATCTTGAACTTCTGACTTCAAAAGGCACTTCAATCAAACGGACTCCCAGAGTGACCTAGGCTGGGTACATGACAGACCTTCTCTACTTCGATGCTGATGCAGATAGCAACGAAATCCTGAAAGCGCTCCGCGAGGATGGCGCTTGTGTACTCGTAGACGTAATGGGTGAAGATCTCAGGTCGCGAGTCTGTGAAGAGTTACAGCCGTTCATCGATGCCACCCCAACGGGCCGTGATGACTTCACTGGACGGCTCACGGGTCGAACAGGAGCGCTTGTCGCCCGAAGTGAAGTATCTCGAGAACTGGTTATGCATCCAACGATTACGGGGCTTGCAAACGATTTCCTTGGACCGTACACCGACAAAATTCAGTTGCACCTCACTCAAATCATCAATATTCAACCCGGGCAAGGTACTCAGCCTCGCCACCGTGACCGACTTGCCTGGGGTGGTTATCTACCACCGGAAATTGAGCCCCAGTTCAATACGATTTGGGCGTTGACAGACTTCACNGAAGAAAATGGAGCTACACGAGTAGTGCCTGGNTCCGTTGGNTGGCCTGATGATCGCAAACCAACGGATGAGGAAACAGTCCAAGCNGCAATGNCCGCCGGATCGGTANTGCTGTACTCAGGTTCAGTGATACATGGTGGAGGAAAGAATTTTTCTGAGACGGATAGAACCGGTGTCAACATTACTTATTGTCTNGGATGGTTACGCACCGAAGANAACCAGTATTTGTCATGCCCACCNGAAGTAGCTAAGGACCTCGACGANGATCTNCAAGAGATGCTTGGNTACACGATGGGNACTTACGCTCTGGGTTACTACAGNGACCCTGAGGGTGTATCCGACATCAATGACTTGAGGCCGCCTGAGTTTGTTCTTGGNCGCTCGCCGAACNAAAGCGCTAGTAGCGCAGCCCTTATCACTGATTAATTTGGTGTTATCGCTTGAGAGCGTTGCANTACGTTACGAGTAATNGTCGATANNTCCGGGTCGTCTAGGCCGTAGGCCCAGTCGGTNCACCCGACAGTGAACACAGCNCCTTTACCTCGGTTGAAGGTTCCCATCACGGCGTAGCCGTGCCCAAAGCGGGACCTGTTCTGGCTGGTGTCACCGCCTCCGATNCGTTCAGCCACCCAATTTAATTCGCCGACATAACTCTCATGTAGTTGGTGAGGAAGGTCGCTCGTCTCCCATAATCGGGCGGGAGCGGTTCCAAGGACCTCTATCGGTTGAGGAAAAGCAGCTGACTTGGTAGCGATGGGAAGACCGTCCTGTAGAGACAATTCGCAACCGTCACACTCGTATCCGACAACCACTGGTTGAGCTCCGACAATGTCTCCGGCGCGGAGGTCCACACCTGTAAATGCCCAGTGTTGTGGCTTCCAGATGCTGTATCCGCCGGAACCTCGTGGGGCGTTACTGCAGTGCGCGTAGCCTCCGCGTGTAAAACTCACACCTGTCATCAAAGATTCAGGCCGCCGGGTTAGGGGGTCACTCCACATGGTGGAGACCAAATGCTCGTCGGAAGTCCCGAATACTGGGTCTTCGAATAGATTTTGCTTAAAGCTGATCATCGTCTCATTGGCATCATCGAATCGGACTTGCCAAAAGGCCGTATTTCCTGAGAAGAAGGAGGCGAAGCCGCCGCTGTCAACCCAANCTTCGAGGTGGTCGCGCATCTCCGCTGACCAATATTCATCGTGTCCGACACTTAGATATGTGGAATATGGTGAAAGTAANGTCGCATCGGCGTGCAAATCGAGGCTGGTGGCGTAATCAATGTCGAACCCTTGCTTTTCGGCCCATCGAACGAAGAGAACTTCCCAGTTCGCGAATCCGGCCGCGCAAGACCAGATCGAATATTCTGAAAAATGGTCGCGCCGCTCCTCATCGGTGAGTTCGTCTATGCGTGCGACGCGGTAACGGTGGGGATCGGGTTTTTCCAAAAAACCCTGAGGAAGTGGTCTTTTCAAAGAGCTATAGGTGCCGCCGGTGTAGTAGCTGGGTCCACCCCAAGTGTTATAGGCAGCCCAAGTCGAAGTGCTCAACACCAAAAGGTTGGTGCTGGGAGCGGTGGCCTTCACGACAAAGAANGCAANNGCTTGNTCGCCGTTCTGGTCGGTCAGTTTGACTANATAAAAGCCGGATNTCCAAGATGCCTCAANCTNGATGNGCATNGTTTCTTCCCAAGAGCATCCTTTGGTGGANGCATCTGCAGGGGTGGGCTGATCGGTGACAGCGACGTCCTCGAANCGTGCGACAGTGAGATCTGTTGCGCCCACTCTTACTAGTTCTATNTCGCAAAAGTCGACNTCTGAGCTGATAGCGAGAGCAACAGTATCTCCAGCCAAGGCGGATTGGGGCCAGCAGTAAGCTGCGATCATCTCCGTCGCCCCGTGCTTGGTGGATCAAGAATCCAACTTGATGTTAAGAGTCCCATCATGGTGATTGCGCCGATGAGAAATGCCGGACCGGCGCCGAGCCACGAATAGAGGGGGGCAGCAGATAGAGCGCCGATCATTGATGCAGCGGAGCCCATTGCTTCACCTAATCCCTGAGCGGCAGCCGCGTCGTCTTTAGGCGCTGCGTCAGAGACCGCAGCTTGGGATCCCGGTGACTGTATTGCTTCCATAATCCCGTGAGGCATAGCAGCAATGAACAGAACTGGCACTGCTGTGATCCAACCGTAGGAGGCCATTAAAGGGACGGTGGCGAATGCTGAAAGCAGAGAAGTTATTCGAGGGCTATAACGGTCGGAAAGTGAACCTGCCCAACGAGCGATGATCAACATTGGCAATGCGAATCCGGTTAATGAGAGCGAGATCACCATGGTGGAAGCCCCCAAATTGTCCAGGTGCGGTGCCCAGAGTGGTTCGAACACACCGACCGAGTACCTAAATGAAACAACAACTAAGAGCGCAGCGACCATTTCACGGACGCGGATCAGACGCCGCAAGACCCGCTTGTCGTCACGGAGCAGATTTTTGGCTGCAGGTATCACGAGCCTGTAAACCGAAGCGTAAGTTGCTGCCGTCAAAGCTCCGAAGATTATGAAGGGCGTCTTGACGTTGAAAGCCACCGTGAGGGCGCCTGCTAAAGGTGGCCCGAAGACGAATCCCGCTAAATATGCGCCGTAAAAGGCGCCCAGCTGTCGACCTTGATCATCACCTGCATTGACGATTATGTAGCGGCGGCTTGCGGGCACAATCATCCCCACTCCGGCTCCAAGAATCAAGCGTGCAATCACAAATTGCCAGAGTTGATCGGCCAGACCGAACCAGAGGAGACCTATTGCAGATGCAGCGACTCCGGCACGCATTAATAGCCCCCCGTACCCTCTGTCGGCGTATCTAGAAAGCCACAACTGGGTAACGAGTGCGCCGATAAACGCTGATCCAGCAATCCAACCGAGATTGCGTTCNGCGATGCCGTATTCGTTGTGGATTTCTGCGAGGAGTGCAAAAACTGAAGAGACTCCAGCCATAGTGGTTNCGGCGACGAGGTACAGGCTTCGCATCGATTAAAGACCTAAACGGTGTAGCCAGGTGGGGGTCCAAAAGCTCCACTGAGATCCGGTGGTCCCTGATACAACCAAGTCAACTTCCTGCTGGAAAATTTCCAACCGTCGTCGTCCCTCCGGTAGGTGTCATCGTAATGAGCAAGATAAAACAATGCTTTNCCTGATTTAGCCTTCGCGAACTCACACATGTACCANCGGCCTTCGCCCGTATCGTTAGTTANGGTCGCGGTCCCATTGAAGGTCAGCTGATTTACNGCTTCGAAGAGCGCCATCGATTTNNGCATTGCTGCCNGTAGCTCCTCGTGTCCTNGCACNGGTCCACGACCNATATCCCATAGNCCGTCGCTNGTCCAAAGTTNAAGCCACCCCTNNTGGTCATTGGTGCAAACTCGATCACAATAGGTGTGAACNAGCTGTCTAATCGGCTCTATNTCGTTCATCNGCGGCAGGCTACTTTGGGCCCGTTAGGTAATGGTCGAGAGTTTCGTGAAAGTGACGGATACGACTTTCTTGGTAAGCCGCCAATGTCACCGTTCCCCGTTTGTTGGTTTGTAAACCTTTTTGAATTCGAATCAGATTGTCGGTGTCCTGATCAACCACCATGCCTGCCCCTCCCAGCGCCGCGGCTTCGCTCCAGGAGTCGTGNAGACCAAGTTTTGTTATGGGGGAGGGTGGTGGCGGAGATCCTTCGTCAGGTTTCGCGAATAGCAACATGATTTCCATGATCGAAGTGTGTGGATCGTTGCCGTTGGGTCGGAAGCGGTAACAGATCGGGACACCTTGCCCTCCCCAAGGCACAAGATTTGGGAAGAGGAAGTACTCGATGGCATCGAGCACTTCAGAGGTTGAGAGCATGGACATATCAGCCTGAGAAGACGCACCAAGTTTCTCTCTAGCGCGGTCGGCGAGAAGATCTCGGACTCGGTCACCTTTTTGAGGAACTATTGGATCGCCTCCGTGGAAAGGCACATCACGTTGCATTTTGCGGATCGTTTCTTCCGCTGGAACATCTCCGAGGTTGGGACTTGGTGTTCCTTCCAGAGTGATCATTCTGTTGACGTGGCGGGAGCCAGGAAAAATGTCATATTGAGTGTTCGCGTCGGCGACGTACGCAGCTGTCTGGGGATGGGTGACACCAATGTGGTAACTCTCGATGAAGGCTTCCAGTGCCAGCTTCCAATTGCAGGGCATCACCTTCTCTACGTGGGCTGCTTTCCATCGGTCATCCAANGGAAAATCTCGGAATTCATCGTCGAGCACTTCGATGTAGCTTTCGAATGGCTCACATTCATCGTCAAAGTTGATGAAAACNAATCCACCCCAGAACGCAATCTGGGCAGTTGGNAGACAGAACTCACTGGGTTTGAGATCTGGGAANTCCCAACTATTCGGNACATGGACGAGCTTGCCTTGCAGATCCCANGTAAATCCATGAAANGGACACCTNAATCTCTGAACNTTNCCNCCNTCACTGCGNAGCTGGGTNCCTCGATGAAGACACGAATTTATGTANGCAGTNATGTCGTGGGCGCCNTCGCCAGTTCGNACGACGATTACNGACTCGGTGGCGATCTCNTAAACAATGTGGTCACCCACCTCTGCTANTTCTTCTGATCGGCAGGCCATTTGCCAGACCTTGCGCCAGACGTGNTCNACTTCCAAGTCATGCCACTCTTGCGTGAGNTACCGGTCTACGGGTATCTCACGNTTATCGGTAAATACTGGNGGGNATTCNCGAAGGAGCACCTCCGGTGGAGCGATAGCGTCATCTCGCAGGACATCTTGAACAGTAGGTCCAGGCGCACGTCCTTTAGCAGTCCCCTCCATGTTCCTAACCTAGCTTTCGACAGTAATCAGTGAGACGCAAACCGTTAACGCCTCATATTGAGTGATGCGGTGTGATCGTTCGAGTCTTCGGTCAACGGACCTCCGTANATTTCTGTNTCGAACCANTCAACAAATGCNGTCTCTCTNGCGGGCTTCCATAGCGACCAAGCTGCCTTCGCTCCGGGGCTTTGCATCAGTCCTAACTTGAGCAAGTTCACTCGCATATCTAGCTGATCTTGGGTNGCTAACCCATTTTCTTGTTGTTCGTAGGTATCGAATAAGTCGACCAGCATCGTGTTCGTCCATAACGTGACNCGCCATTGATCTTCGTTCGTCAATTCTTGCGACGAAAAGTCTTTNGCCAGGAAAGCAACGAATTCCTCGTTCTGNGTTGATGACAGATAACGCTCATAAAGTCGGTTAGTNANNGTATGGCTGAATTGTGCCTTTGTGAGCTTCACGTTNAGCTGAGCTTCTCTAGCNAAATAAATCAGTGANAGGGGCAAAAGAGCNCCTTCAATTATTTGTGCGATTNTTCCTAGGTCGTCGAGCACCGGGNTCTCCTTTAGTAGGGCGTCCAACAAGCTAGACCGCGACCAAATTGCGNTNAGCCGCTATCCGNGTAGTGACCCTCCGACCTTGGCGACGTAGGTTCGCGNCAAGTNGAGCCAANCGNGNTGAGGAATGACCGNTGNAGATNAGAAGCAGACTNTTTNGTCGTTTTTCGGCGAGGAGNCGNTGCCNTAGGCGANACTGAANNNNGAGTAAGGATCGAACNNTTTATCCGAGAAAAACTTCGNTCCTCNTTGAAAGGTGANNAAAGTGTCAACAGANATGAATATGGAAGAAATCCANGAGTACGCGGGCAACATGNTAGGTCACATGGTCGGNGCGGCCACTGTTGTTTGTAGCGACTTGGCTCACAAGCTTGGCTTCTACGGCCTTTTAGCNGGAACCGGAGGNATGAGTGCNGCCGATCTATCCCAGGCAGCTGGAACCAATGAACGATTAACCCGAGAACTACTCGATCAACAAGCCTCGGCGGGAGTGCTGACATACGACGTAGAAGCCGACACCTACGAACTTAGCGATGCGGGAGCAATGGTTATGGCTGAACAGCACTCACCGGCTTGGCTAGCGGGTGGCCTGGGGGCGGTGCGAGCCATGTATGTGGGGTTAGACCAAGTTGAAGCTGCCTTTCGTGGTGATGGAGGAGTGCCTTGGGGCGATCATCACCCGTGCTTGTTTGACGGGACGCTTGAGTTCTTTCGGCCGTGCTATGAACACCACCTGGTACAAGAGTTCATTCCGGCCCTAGAAGGCGGCGAACAGAGAATTGAAAGTGGCGCTGTTGTTGCTGATGTGGGATGCGGCGCTGGTCTATCCACCTTGACTATGGCGGCCGCGTTTCCTGACAGCACATTTGTTGGTATCGACTTTCATGGACCATCGATTGAGATGGCTGAAGCTGCCGCCGAGGAGCAAGGCCTTTCTAATGTCCGCTTCGAAGTGGAAAGCGCCACCAGTTATCAAGGAAGTTACGACCTGATCTGCTTTTTCGATTGCATGCATGACATGGGAGACCCCGTTGGAATTGCTGAGCACGCGAAATCTCAGTTAGGAGAGAATGGTTCGGTCATGCTCATAGAGCCGTTTGCTTTTGATTCACGACAGGAAAACCATGCAGGTCTGGGAGGCGCCTTCTATGGCTTTTCCAGTTTCTTCTGCACGCCTTGTTCGCTTTCTCAAGAAGTTGGCCGAGGAATGGGAGCCCAAGCTGGTGAACCTGGAATGCGAGCAGTCTTTGATGAGGCTGGATATGGCAACTTTCAACGTATTTCAGAAACGCCTACCAACATCGTGTACGAAGCATTCGCATAGTTGAGCAAAGTCGCTCCAGATTGCTCTACGGTGCCAAGTATGACTTCGCACCCATATTTTGATCCAGAGGTAAAGCGAGCCCTTGAAGGTCAACCCAGCCTTGGGACCGTCAACTCCGACACCCTTGAAAACGCGCGGAACTCGCGGCTTCTACGTAATGAAGGAATCAAACTTTCCGAGGAGGTTGAACGCGTCGATCACCATGTGCCAGGACCCGACGGCAACGAAGTAAGAGTTCGGGTCCACAACACCAAGAACTCCCAAGAATTGAAACCGGCGCTGTACTGGACTCATGGCGGGGGCTACGTATTGGGTAGCCCAGAGCAAGATGATGATCGTTTCGATCGGTGGTGTCCACGTTTCGGTCTAGTGGGAGCAGTTGTGCAATACCGCTTAGCTCCTGAGCATCCCTATCCAAGTGGTCTTGAGGATTCCTATGCGGGACTGAAGTGGTTGAAAGAACACGGGGAGTCAGTCGGGGTTGACGTGAACCGCATAGGCATTGGCGGTCCAAGTGCGGGCGGTGGCATGGCAGCTGCGCTTGCCTTACTCGTTCGTGACCGGGGTGAATTCGAGATTGATTACCAGCTCCTCATTTATCCAATGATTGATGACACCAGAGCCACCACAACAGCTGGATGGCAGGTCCCCATATGGGACCCGGAATCAAATTATTTCGGGTGGAGTTCCTATCTTGGTGAGTTGTTCGGAACCGATACCGTCCCCAGCCACGCCGCCCCAGCCAGGGAGGCGGACCTAAGTAACCTGCCACCGGCTTTCGTCATGACGGGAAGCCTTGACGGATTCGCGGACGAAGACATCGAATATGCGAAAAGACTCAATCATGCTGGTGTGCCTGTTGAGCTTCACGTTTACCCCGGCGCTCCGCACGGATTTGATGGTTTTGCAGCTCAAACCGCGGTCGCGAAACAGGCTCGGTCCGATATCAACAGTTTTCTCGCGAGGATGCTGAACTCTGGTTAGTTATTANGANTTTACGTAGAANGACTCTCGTGCCTGAGATGGNGGGACGATAGGNATTTCGTCATCAGCGAGNGGGGCCATCCACTGCTTTCTTTCGAGCGCNGCTTCGATGAAGGGGGCCAGTTCGGCGTCNTTGTCTGCGACTCGTTGATCCCTGTGNGGAGCAAAATGGGGAAGAACCTCTTCNCCNAACAGTTCNAGACTTTCNCAAATGTCTTGATGTCGATTNTTGCCACCTTGCTGCANGAAGATCACCTGATCAACNCCAGCTGATTCGAATTGTTTCACNAAAGCTGTGTAGTCCTCAGGAGTTCCGATNCCGGGGGCACCGATAGTGGGTAGGTCAGGNCCTCTGAGCTCTTCGTACTCTCCCCATAGGTTGCTGCGACCTGGCCGCGTTTCNTTGGCNACAAGTGCATTGACNGCNTACCTGAAGAANTGGAAGCCGTCGATACCGCGACGCATTGCTTCATTNGCGTCTTTGTGGAGGCTAAAGCCGGCCACCATCGCCAAGTTGGCGTTCACGGTGTGCCCTAGNGGCACGCATTCTTCNCTTTTGATGATGTCGTAGTAGGTGTTTGCCCAGGTTGTTGCNTCGTCGGGGTCGACGAAACTAAACGCGAGTGCGCCTAAACCATTTCGTGCAGCGACTTCAATAGTGGACCGGTTCGTGCATGCGATCCACATAGGGGGATGGGGCTTTTGCATAGGTTTGGGGACGACGTTGCGGCAAGGCATCGAGAAACCCTCGCCTTCGAAACCTGGATAGGGTTCCATCACCATCATGTTTGCCACTTGTTCGGCGGCCTCTAGCGACAGTTCTCGCTTGCGTTTGGCGTTGATTTCGTAGCCGCGAAGCTCTAGGCGAGTTGCTCCTTCTCCGATACCGAATTCAACTCGCCCTCTCGAAATCAGGTCCAGCATGGCGACTGTTTCGGCGGTGCGAGATGGATGGTTGTAGTTCGGGATTACCTGTCGAATTCCTAAACCGATTCGGATGCGTTCGGTTTTTGCTGCCAAGGACGCGAGAAACACATCTGAAGCAGAGCAGTGGGAGTATTCCTCNAGGAAATGATGCTCTACTGCCCACGCATGATCTATCCCAATCTTGTCAGCTAAAACGATTTGCTCCGTTGCTTCCTCAATGAGACGTAACTCTGCTTCCTCGTCCCAAGGTTTTGGTAGTTGCAACTCGTACAGCATCCCGAACTTCATAGCTGGTCCTCCTCTGAAGCCTCCACGACAATCCAAGCACGATCCTAAGGCATTCAGGTGTCTGATGATTGGCTGAGCAGTCGACCTTCAGGATTTAGCTAACAACAGACTTGTTGAGATTCCTTTGGCTACTAGGGACTGCTCTTGCCAGACTTCTGTTTCAACAGATGCAAGTCCACCGGACATTTCGCGGCATATCGCGACAGCAACGAGGTTGTCGCCAGTGACGGGTCCGCAAAATCGAAGCGATAAATCAGGGTTGGGGTGTGGAACCCAGTTGCCTTTCGGGATGGCGGCGTCGACAGGAGGGCCGACTGAAAGATCAGCCGCGAGACAAGACCCTTCGCTACCGTCGTGAGTCGCAGCCCAAGGAATCGTGACGAGGGTCGCAATTGAGGTACCGACGCGGGCAGCCCTTGGGTGAGCAGTATCGATGATAGGAACTTCAACGCCCTCGGGTTTCCGCCAAGGTTTAGCGCTATCTGACAAGTCTGCTGAAGGGGGCCCTAAAAGCCCGCCGTCGTGGTTAGTTGCTTCTATGTCAGTTCGGAGAGCTTCGGGGGCAGCGAAGGCAACTCGTGCTTCAGTTGTGGGTTTTCCGGATGCATCGCTGAATTCGACTCTAAGAATTGTGAGGCTTCGACCAGACGACAGAGTTGTGACTTGGACTGTTGCTTCGGTGGTTGATAAACCGCGGAGGAAGTGAATATCGATGCCCGCTGCAACCCGGCCAGGTTCAACTGTTCGCCCCAATGCAATAGATGCGGCGGCCAAGGCGCCTCCGGTAACCCCCCCGAATGCACCGTGAATGTCAGTGGGTAATTGCAGGTGCCATGCATCATCTCGGAAAGAAGCGTCGAAGTATTCCAGAGGTGTCATCACAGTGTGCCTTTACCTTAAACAGATATCTCTAAAGCGTAGGCGCCGTTGCTCTCAGAACTGGCCTGTTCGAAGTAGCGTGCTGCCATGGATCGCAACAACANTTCGACGAATCAACAGATGGCGAGACTAGAAAAGTTAGCTGAAGCGTCTGAGGGNAAACCGTTAGTGATGTTGAACATCAACAGGTACCGGCCCGAAGTTANCTTCCCGGTGGGGCAAAGCTACCTCTCATATATGGAGGCCATAACTCACTCCGTCGAAGCTATCGGCGGTTCTGTTCTATGGCGCGCGGAGGTGCAGGGGACCGTTGTTGGCAACCTCGAAGGTTTTCACGAATTGCTAGCCGTGTGGTATCCGAGCCACAAAGCGTTTCTTGACCTACCTAATGCAGACGGTGCGAAGGAGATGTTTCGGTACCGAAAGACGTGTGTGGAAGAAGCCCACATTCTCGAGTTGCCAGAGATCAGCTAAACGGGGTTCCAAACCCAGATGGCTAGTGGACAGCAATGACTTGGTGCTCGCGAATTGGCGTCGTTACTGAGCCTGCTGAAAATTAGCGGCCGTGGAACTCAGGTGGCCGTTTCTGCATAAAGGCGAGTGGTCCTTCGGTAGCGTCTTCTGTTTGCGTCAACCTCTCTCCGACCTCAGTTTCGAGAAGTAGAGCCTTTGACTCCTCCAGATCCGCTGACTTTCGAACTACCTGCCGAGCCGCTTGGACAGCCAATGGAGCATTCGACGCCACAGTTTGAGCAATATCTAACGCTGTAGCCAAAGTCTCCGATGCTGGAACTAGGCGGTTAAATAATCCTGATTCGGCTAGATCGTCACTAATGATTGGCTTTGCACAAAGCAACATTTCCATTGCCAAGGCACTCGGTAGGTGTCGACGCAGTAGGGCAGTGCCGCCCATGCCCGGAATGAGTCCTAAGGCAACCTCAGACAGACCCAGCTTTACTCCTTGAGCAACGACCCGAAGGTCGCAAGCGAGCAATAACTCCATGCCGCCAGCAATAGCGTGTCCATTGACTGCGGCAACGATCGGTTTGCCGATGTCGTGGCCAACGAGGGTTGCTCTGCGCAACAGATCCCTATCGGCGTTTATTGCCTCCTCAAACTCGTCTGCTGGCTCCCGGGTTCCTGTGATGAGTGGGATNGTGGTACCCAGATCGAAACCAGAACAAAAAGTNGAATCACCCGCTCCTGTGAGCACCACAACCCGAACATTTGGGTCCTCTTTGATCTCTTCCCAGATTTGGGTGAGCCTCACTATGAGTTCTGGGTTCAGTGAATTCCGAGAATCAGGACGGTTNAGGGTCAAGAGTCCGACGTGCCCGTCGAGCTGGTANGTGAGCACGCTCATATCAGATCCCTATGTCCCGCAAGTTGTAGTCACGCAGATGAGATTTTGTTTCGTCACTCCAAATGAATTGATCTTCAAGGCCTCTGAACGGCTCGTAAACATAGCGATCCTCGTTAGGAAAATGTTGCGAACGAGCATCGATGCCCCAGGCGATGGCCTTTGAGCGTTCAAAGATGTATTCCTCGTCGTACTCAGAGATGGGATTGTGTACGCCCCCGCTTCGTATGCCGAGAACCGAGGATCGGCGATGAAATCCGAAGTTAATGGTCACTCGGACTTTTGAGCTGGTGTTGGCGAAAGAGCCATGAATGGCCTGGCGACTTGTCATGGCTACATCTCCCGGATCGCAGATCATAGGTACAGCTTCAGGGAGTCGATCTGANCCAGCCTCCTCNACCATTTTCTTTATGTTGACTTTGCCCATACGGTTCGAGCCTGGGACAACCCAGAGACCGTTCGTCGCATCGCAACCGTATAGCTGGGCCATGAAATTGAATCCGTGAGTGTGGTCGTCTAGTTCAGGGCTATCCCAATGGGTCCAACCATCTTGATGCCAAGCNACGGAACCACCTAGGCCCGGCTGCTTGACCCACACAGCTTCGTTAAAGGGNGTGAAATCNGGCCCGTTGACGGCTTCNGCAACTTTAAGTAGNTCNGGGTGCCCGTAAAGGCGCAGACATGCGTCAGAAAACTGAAGTGAACCTAAAAATAATTGAACAACATGATCTGGAGCNTCGGCAGGNGGAGCNGGNTCATTCATTTTTGCTTCATGACGACCGTAGGAAGCNTCGGTTCCNCCGAGAGGGTCTGAAAGAGGGCGAACCCANCTGATGTTTCTAGCTTTAAGACCTGCGCCTAAAGCNGGATTGCCGTTTTTGTCGACCTCTGCGTCTTTNNTGACNGGTGATCTTTCGAGCATCNCCGCNACATCAGCTTCGATTTCTTTGAGTTCTTGNTCTTCTAGAACGNCAGTGAAGACATAAAAGCCGTTTCGACTGTACGAGTCCATAATTTCAGGATGTAAACGTCCGTCANCTCCGAACCNGATTGGNCCTCGATTATCTAATTCNAGGGCGCGAGCNGTACCGCGTTCTCGNTAGGNGACCATGTCACTCTCATCGGCTCCNTAGTCAACAATNGGAACCTGNACNAACGGAAGTTTCGTATCCACCATGCCCCCTGACGCCAGTTCTTTCTTTTNCGTGNTGACTCCTAGTACAGCACGCTTNGAGGNTGGAATGCCTCNNCATCNNTATTGCTGTACGGTCCGTCTATGCGCCTAGTTGAGAATTACATCGGTGGCTTACTTAAGTACGCGCANTTCCATGGTCGGGCNAGNNGGTCNGAATATTGGTGGTTTGCNGCCGCGAACTTNNTGCTTGGGGCGATCTTTTGGATNCTCGGTAATTTAGGTTCACCGTTNGGAAGTCTCAGCATNTTGTATGCGATAGCGGTCCTCGTTCCNAACTTGTCGATAACGGTTCGACGTCTTCACGACATAGGCCGAAGTGGCTGGTGGCTGCCGCTTGGGATAGTTCCGACGCCGCTNGTNTTTCTCATCATCTTTTTNATGTGTCAGAGAGGCCAGATTGAAGCTAATCGGTACGGTCCGACGCTAGAACAGTGAACAAAGTTGTTAACGAATCCGAACATCACNCAAAGTGTCTCGTTCGTGCCCAATGAAAGCCAGTAGCTTTGATAGCGTGCCGGACTTTCTTTATAGTGACCTGCTTCCCAGCGGCGANAGCGAAATCGCTTACCGAAAGATCACAGACGACTACGTTTCAACCTTTGAAGCTGGTGGGATGAGTTTTTTGAAGGTCGAACCTGAGGGGTTACGTCTGCTAACAGCGGAGGCGATGCGCGACATAGCTCATTTGTTCCGGGCGGAACACCTTTCCCAATTGTCGGCGATTCTTGAGGACAGCGAAGCATCGGATAACGACAGATTTGTGGCAATTGAACTACTCAAGAACGCCAATATCGCAGCTGGTGGCGTGTTGCCGAGTTGTCAAGACACCGGGACCGCAATCATCTGGGGCACCAAGGGTGAACGAGTCATAACAGATGCTGATGATGGTGAGGCGATCAGCCAAGGGGTCTATGACACCTATCAGACTTCTAACCTTCGCTATTCCCAACTGGCTCCCTTGACAATGTTTGAAGAGAAAAACACCGGCAATAATTTGCCGGCACAGATTGATATTTATTCAGGTCCAGGGGACACCTACAAGCTGGTATTCATGGCGAAAGGCGGTGGTTCGGCTAACAAAAGTTTTTTGTTTCAAGAAACTAAAGCTCTTCTCAACCCAACGAGCTTGAGTGCGTTCCTTGATGAGAAACTCCGAACTTTAGGCACTGCGGCCTGCCCTCCATATCATCTCGCTGTTGTGATAGGAGGAACTTCCGCTGAGCATGCGTTGAAGACTGCTAAGTATGCCTCAGCCAAATATCTTGAATCGCTCCCAGTCGTTGGAAGCGACGCTGGGCACGGCTTCCGTGATCTTGAGTGGGAGCAACGAATCCTTGAGCTAACCCAACAGTTCGGTATTGGCGCGCAGTTTGGGGGCAAATACTTTTGTCACGACGTTCGTGTTGTGAGATTGCCGAGGCACGGGGCGAGTTGCCCGGTCGCGATCGCAGTTTCCTGTTCTGCTGACCGACAGGCATTTGCAAAAATTTCTTCGGACGGAATTTTCTTAGAACAACTGGAAGAAGATCCAGCTAAATATCTTCCGGACACAGCGAATTCGGAGTTATCTGACGAAGTGGTTTCTGTTGATTTGAATCGCCCCATGAGTGAGATTCGGCAAGAACTTTCGAAATATCCAGTCAAAACACGACTTTCTTTAACCGGAACCTTGGTCGTAGCTCGAGATATTG
>PAVP01000017.1 GCA_002713975.1 Acidimicrobiaceae bacterium
GCTGCGTCATGCGATGTTTTCGTGACCAACCTGACCACAGAACGTCAATCCAAGTTCAAATTAAGAGCGTCGGATCTACGACAAGACCACCCACAACTAATCCATCTCACTCTCACGGGCTATGGCAACAGCGGTCCCGATANAGATCGACTTGCTTTCGATCACACAGCNTTTTTCAGTCGCGGAGGCGTGNTNNACATNATGGGCGAGCCAGGTCAGACNCCACCTGCGGGTCGTCCCGGNCAAGGGGACCACACAACTTCTTTAGCGATTCTTTCTTCGATCTTGCTTGCCCTTCGAGAACGCGACCTGACCGGCGAGGGACAAGACATCTCCGTCGCGCTCGTACACACAGCTATTTGGACGATGAGTTCTGACCTTTCNGTGGGTCTTGCCACGGGAGAGGTCCCCGGACCGATCATGAGAATCGAAACGCCGTCACCGCTCGTTGGAAGGTTCCGCTGCTCAGACGACAGGTGGATCATGCTCACGATGCCTGCAGATCGTTACTGGGACCGATTTTGTGGGGCGATGGGACGGCTCGACTGGCTTGAAGACCCAAGATTTGCGGATCCTGAAACGCGGGCGCAACACGGCCCAGAGTTGATGATTTTGTGTGACGAGATATTTGGTTCCGCTGATTCGGGCGTTTGGGCTGAACGACTCGATGCAGCTGGGATGGTGTGGGGTCTCATACAAAACCTCGTAGAGGTCATAGATGACCCCCAATCACAGGCGTTGAGGGCTTTCGAGCACGTCCCTGATGCAAAGTTTCCTTTTCGGACGGTGTCGCCACCATTTGGTCTTGATGGCTCCGAAATGTCGGTCAAAGGNCCGGCACCCGAACACGGTCAACACACNAATGAAATTCTGTTAGAAGCAGGNTTTACACCCGATGAGGTAACCCGGTTGTACGAACAAGAGGTTGTTGTTTAGCCGTCTCCGCTTTNCGGCGAGGGCACCAAGCAATAGAACTCCCATTCGACACGCGTTGCCACCTTGTCGGTCCCGACCGGGCACTTCACAGGAGAACCTTTTGTGATGGGTCCAGCCACAACCCGNCGCGCCTTCACGTCGGCACAGTCCGCGTCGCCTTCGACTCTCCCGCTGTCTCCGATCAACACACATTCTTCGGGAACCGTTCGAATATCAGGATTCTTCCAACGTTCGGGGCGACTATTCGTAGCGAATGCCGAAAACACGAAGATGCCGACACCGATCGCGCCAACCACAAACCACGGCAAGATACGCAGCACCGTCGCAACCAACGGGTTGCCGACTTCAAACCCTGGAGGATCCTCGGCTTCGGCATCAAACCAGTCCTCATCCCAGGTTTCCTCAACGGCAGCTGACTGATCCTTGGTTCGCTCACGTTCCTTGTCATACGCGGACCTCAGCTCCTTTGTNCCCAGTATCCGCCATGCTTCATTGATGTCATGCATGCGACGTTCAGCGGCTCGACGCTCAGCTTCTGTGACCTCCCCCAGGCCATCAGGGTGGTGAGTTCGAGCAGCAGCGACCCATGCCTGACGCACCGTTTCATGTTCGGCAAGTGGGTCTATCCCAAGCGTTGCGTAATGATCAATCGACACGACCAAAGAGCCTCCACACGGGAACCTAGCGCTGTGGGACTACCGTAATGTCGTGGAAGAGTTGCAATGTCCTGCGTGCGGTGAAACTGAAGATCTCCTCGGTCGACAAAACGGCGAGATGATTGAAGTGACATGTCAACGTTGCGACCAGCAATGGGAACGTGATCCCAACGCAATCCCCACGTGTGACCGTTGCGACGGAGACGACATGGAGGGCGCGGTTAAGGCTGTTGTGGAGAAATCTCGGGGCAGCCAATTATCTATTGTCGCTACCCAAGTCGTGTACCTGTGCAGAGTGTGTGACGACCGAATTCTCTCGTCATATCGGATCGGCAGGAGTCCACTGATGCCAGATCAGCTGCCCACCGACTAACAACCAGCCAGCAGCATCAGCTGGTGCCGTCGCTGAGCCATTCTTGTTCGGCCAACACTCGTTCCAGGGTGAGGTGTTCTTTTTCGTTTTTGATCCGTTGCAGATAAAACTCGTTCTCAAACAACGCAAGCAACGTTCCGTCGCTTCGCGAAAGAACTGTCGCTCCAGGGAGTCTTCGTAACTCGTCGGACGATTCGACGTCGGTACGTCGAGCAACTGAATATGGTGCATTCGTTAGTTCAACTGGGGCACCGAATTCGTTTTCGAGCCTGTGCGTGGCCACTTCGAACTGCATGAGGCCTACCGCTGCTAGTACCGGTTCCACATCACCCATGTCTTCGTCTCTGAGGACTTGGATGACGCCTTCTTCGTCAAGTTGCACCAAACCGCGTCGAAACTGTTTGAAACGATTCGTGTCGGTGACTCGAATCCTTCTAAAGATTTCTGGTGCGAACGAAGGAATCTGCGGAAATTCGACCGCCTCGTCGGCATACAAAGTGTCTCCGACGCGTACATCGCTGGCATTAACGAGAGCCACCACGTCCCCCGGCCAAGCCTCTTCCACCGTTGAACGGTCGGAACCAAACATTGTGTGGGCATATTTCGTGGCGAACGGGCGGTCAGTTCGGCTTTGGGTCACGTTCATTCCTCGTTCAAAGTGACCCGAACAGACTCGAACGTACGCGATTCGATCGCGGTGAGCTCTATCTGTGTTGGCTTGCACTTTGAATGCGAACGCCGAGAAGGGGGCTTCGACCAGTCTGGGGGCGTTATGTATGTCGTATCGGGGAGCCGGTGAAGGTGCTAAGTCGACAACGGCATCGAGTAGGAGCCGTACCCCGAAATTGGTGAGCGCTGATCCGAAAAACACTGGAGTTACTTCACCTGCAAGAAATCCTTTGAGATCGATTTCGGTTCCAAGTGCTTCGAGTAGTTCTAACTCTTCGCTGGCTTCGTCCCAACCGTTGGTCGATGGGTCGACCTGGTCGATTGGTGACCTTTGTTCTTCTGACTCAGTGGCTCCATGGGCGGTGCGGTCGTATTTGATGAAGGTGTTTGAGTTGCGGTCAACGATCCCTTTCAGATCTCCTGGGACACCGACAGGCCACGACATCGGAGTCGGTAGTAGCTGCAACATATTTTCGATTTCGTCTATGAGTTCGAGTGGAGGTCGACCTGGCCGGTCGCATTTGTTGACAAAGGTGAGGATGGGCACTTCACGTTGTCGGCAAACTTCGAACAGTTTCAGAGTTTGAGCCTCAATTCCTTTTGACCCGTCGATAACCATTACCGCTGCATCGGTAGCTGCCAGTACTCGATAGGTGTCTTCACTGAAGTCGCGGTGTCCTGGTGTGTCGAGGAGGTTCAGCACTCGGTCTCGGTAATCGAACTGCAGGGCTGTGGAGGTGATGGATATGCCTCGTTGCTGTTCAAGTTCCATCCAATCAGACGTCGCCGATTTTCGTCCCGAACGCGCTTTCACCGATCCTGCTTCGGCAATTTGGCCTGAGTAGAGCAAAAATTTTTCTGTGAGAGTGGTTTTGCCCGCGTCGGGGTGGCTGATTATCGCGAATGTTCTTCGCCTGTCTGCTTCCGCGTTTACTTGTTCCGGTGACGGCACAAGCTTGAGGGTAGAACCACCTCGGGCCGCTACCACCGTCATTGGAGGCGATATGTGCTAGAAGCACCTTGGAAGAGATACATGTACAAAGCGTTCCAAGACTGGGAGTGAACACATGAAGCTGGCAACAGGCGCCGGGTATTGGGCAGCAGGTCCACCATCAGATGCCCAAGAAACAATTTTGGAAGCAGAAGCTCTTGGCTTTCATAGCTTCTGGACAGCGGAGGCATACGGGAGTGACGCTCTCACTCCGTTGGCGTGGTGGGGAAGCCGAACCGAGACCATTCAACTCGGAACGGGCATTGTTCAAATGTCAGCGCGCACACCAGCTGCTACCGCAATGGCGGCTATCACCATGGACCATCTCACCAATGGTCGTTTCATTCTCGGACTTGGGGTGAGCGGTCCCCAGGTGGTCGAAGGTTGGTATGGCCAGCCCTATCCGAGGCCACTGGCCAGAACTCGTGAATATGTGCACATTATTCGGGAGATCTGCGAGCGNGAAAAACCGGTTTCCTACGTAGGTGACCATTACCAGATGCCCTTCCCTGGTGGTCTCGAATTAGGGAAACCTCTCAAATCGACTGTGCATCCCTTACGGCAACACATCCCNATTTATTTGGGTGCTGAAGGGCCNAAGAACGTCGCCNTGTCAGCNGAACTCTGCGATGGTTGGCTTCCTCTCTTCTTCGCTCCGAAAGACAACCAGTTCTATGCCGATGCGTTAAATGATGGCTTCACGAAGGCAGGGAAATCACGAATCGGCGCCGATGGCCGAATCCCCGATGAGAACGATTTTGAGGTGGTCTGCCCTGTTTCGATTGTTCCAGATGCTGACGTTGAACGAGCAGCGGACAAGGTGAGGCCGATGTTGGCTCTGTACATGGGTGGTATGGGCGCTAAGGGAGCCAACTTCCACTANGACGTCTTTTGTCGCATGGGCTACCANGANGTAGCNGACNAGGTCCAAGAGTGTTACCTGAGTGGCCGCAAGGACGAAGCCGCCGCGTCCATTCCATTGTCTCTGGTTGAAGAAGTCGCTCTCGTCGGCCCGATCGACAAGATCGCGGACGACCTACAGCGCTGGAACGATACGGTGGTCACCACTCTTCAAGTCAGCGGCCCCGTCCCGCTGCTCCGCACGATCGCTGAGGTGGTAAACCAATGAGTTCAGTTGACCCCCGTACCCCGGTGTTAGTTGGCACAGGCCAACTGAAACAACGGCCCGACAACCCGGTGGAAGCCTTGGAGCCCCTCGCAATGATGCGGGTAGCGCTTGAAGCCGCTGCCGACGACGCAGGCGCCCGAACTTTGTTGGATCGAGCGACAGATACCTGGGTTGTTAAAGGAGCATGGCCTTATCCCGATCCTGCAGCTCTGTTGAGAGAAGAGTTCGGAAACAACAGTCGCACTGGCATCTCAACCGATGGTGGGAACACACCGCAATCTCTGATCAATAAAGCCTGTTTACGAATTCAGAACAACGAAGCCGAAATCGTTCTTATTGCTGGTGCTGAAGGAATCTGGAGTCGACGACGAGCAAAGCGTGCCGGTNANCGAATCCCTTACACCGATCAAGTCGGAGTCGANCCNGACGAAGTATTGGGCAAAGACGTGACNATGAGTCACCCCGTGGAACTTGAACGCGGAATCGCTATGCCTATCAACTTTTATCCGATCTTCGAGTCAGCTTTCCGGGCTTCTCGAGGGGAAAGTATCGACGAACATCGGGACCGTGTCAGCGAACTGTGGGAAACCTTCAACCGCGTAGCTTGCGCGAATCCTTATTCGTGGGTTCAGAACCCGATGACCGCCGAAGAGATTAGAAATCCTGGACCTTCTAACCGTCTCGTCGGTTTTCCCTATACCAAAGCAATGAATTCGAATTGGGATCTTGATCAGGCGGCGGCTTTAATCATTTGCTCNGCTGAAGCTGCTGAAGCGGTTGGCGTTGCCCACGATCGTTGGCTGTTTCCGCAATCAGGAACGGATGGCGCAGATACAAACTTTGTTTCGAACCGAGCTGACCTTCATTCCTCACCCGCTATCAGAGTGGCCGGAAAGAAAGCGATGGAATTAGCTGGTGTAACGCCCGACGATATCGATCACGTCGATTTNTACAGTTGCTTCCCATCAGCTGTGCAAATAGCCGCCACCGAGATGGAACTAGGTATAGACCGGCAATTAACCCAAACAGGTGGCCTCACCTTTGCCGGTGGTCCTCTCAACAACTACGTCACCCACTCCATCGCGACAATGGCCAATGTGTTACGAGAAGAAGCTGGAGCCATCGGGCTGTGTTCAGCTAATGGTGGCTACATCACCAAACACGCCTTTGGGTTGTACAGCACCACTCCTCCCGCTAACGGCTTCCAACATGAGGACTGCCAGACAGAAATAGATACACATCCAAGCGTCGAGTTGGACGCCGAACATGTCGGTGGCGGCACTATTGAGGCCTATACCGTGATGCACGGCGCAGACGGCCCTGAACGCGGTTTAGCTTCAGTGCGGACCCCCAACGGACGGCAGTGGGCCGGGACAAGCGACTTGGCGCTCATGGAATCAATGATGGTTGAAGAACACGTTGGACGTTCAGTCCAGGTACTTCCCGACTTCTCTTTCGAACTGACCTAAAGCTGCCTTGGAGATANCTANNCCTCGGGTCCACCACTGGGCCTATCAATCTTCCTAGCCTCNTGCTCGTGAGAGCCGCTTTGATAGAGATGGGAAGCACNAGTTTTCGGCTGACTGTCAACACGGGCCAGGAGATAGACCGAAGNAGCCATCACCTTCANCTTGGTNCTTCTGTGAGTTCAAACGGGTCGTTCACTGAACGCGACATNGCGGCCGCAACGAGGGTGANCNCTGAGTTCATGNCCAACGCCAAANCCCACAATTGTCANAGAGTNNTNGCCGTCGCAACNGAGTCGTTCCGCCTNGCAGCGAACGGCNTCGCCGTCGCATCNCACATAGAAAGAGAAGCCGGCTGCCAAATCAAAATCTTGCTGCCCGAAGAAGANAACACGCTCACTTGGCAGGCTGTCGCNANCCANTTTCCGAACACCGACCANTTGACCACCATCGCNCTCAGCGGCGGAAGTCTNGGNATCAGTAGTGGCANCCTCGGCGGGAAAACCCCGNCCCACAATTTCAGTTACCCCCTNGGANCAGGCGTNCTCGCGCCACGNGCGTCNAAGGACGGCTACATAGANACTTCTACAAGAATTCGNCTTGAACACCACATCGCCGAGAGCCTGAAACCAGCGGCAACAGCCATCAACCAATCCGGAGATTCTTCCTTCGTGATCGTCGGCGGAATGCCACTCGCAATGACCAAACTGATCCACACCATTCGCCGATCCGAAGTACCCGAAAACCTCAATGGGTTAGCAGTTGATTGTTCCGATTTAGGTCATCTGATAAAGACCTTCGCAGAGCTATCCATCCCTGCCCGGCTCGCCCTCCCGGGGATGAGTTCTAAGAGATCTGACTACATGCCGTTAGGTGTCACGATTCTTCGGCAAACGATGCGATCTTTCGGAATACANGCCGCAGTGGTCTCGACATCTGGACCGAAAGAAACGCTCTTATCTAGGCTCACNGCGGAAGTTAAGGCTGCTTAGAGTTAATTTCAGATCGCGTGTCTTCAAACACTCGTTTGTACCAATAAACATTTCCGGTGCTATCGTTGTTGCCGTGAACGGATCGCTACACGGACTACTTCTTCTCACGTAGGCGAGGGCTATACATAGAGGCCCTCGCCATAACCTCCTGTGCCGCAAGGCCGGGGGGTTCTTCTGCTTTTCGGGGCAGCGGACAGCGAGATGAACAGATCGAGGCGAGACAATGCACAAACGGAGGAAGAACCCATGGCAGACGTGAAGGGCATCAGTAAGCAAAAGCCCAGTTCAATGCCTTTCGGCAAGTACATCCACTACCCATACGCGCCGGAGCTNTCCGANCGCACATGGCCCGACAAGGTGACNANCGAAGCCCCTTTGTGGTGCTCAGTAGATCTCAGAGATGGCAACCAAGCACTCATAGATCCCATGGANGTCCCCCGAAAGAAGCAGATGTTCGAAGCCTTAGTGGAAATGGGCTTCAAAGANATCGAAGTTGGATTTCCTTCTGCTTCTGCTCCGGATTTCGATTTCTGCAGNATGTTGATCGAAGAAGACTTGGTTCCCGACGACGTATGGATCCAGGTATTGACTCAAAGCCGCCCCGAACTCATCGAACGAACATATGAAGCCATCGAAGGNGCAGAAAATGCAATCGTTCACCTGTACAACCCGACTTCCACGCTTCAACGACGAGTTGTCTACGGCCTTGANCTAGANGGAATTGTTGATATCGCACTCACTGGGACCCGCCAATGCAGAGAGCTGCGCGAACAGGCGAGTGGTTCAAATATTCGTTTCGAATATTCACCGGAATCCTTCACGGGAACCGAAATAGATTTCGCTGTCGACATATGTGAACAAGTCTCAGCAGAGTGGGGTGCCACTGCTGAGGATCCAATTATTTTGAATCTGCCNGCCACTGTAGAGATGTCGACACCAAATCTTTACGGTGACCTGATTGAGTTCTTCCACCGNACGGTGACCAATCGAGAGGCAATCGTTCTTTCCCTTCACCCNCACAACGACCGAGGNTGCGGGGTNGCCGCNGCTGAATTCGGAGTTATGGCTGGAGCTGACCGCGTTGAAGGAACTTTGTTCGGAAACGGTGAACGAACAGGCAACGTCGACATTGTCACCTTGGCCATGAATCTGTTCAGCCAAGGAGTGGACCCTGAACTCGATATCAGCCACATAGACAACATCCGACGCATCACTGAATACTGCAATCAGTTACCAGTTCACCCCCGTCACCCCTACGGTGGGGATTTGGTGTACACCGCCTTTTCTGGCAGTCATCAAGATGCAATTAAGAAGGGCTTTGAAGCACTCTCAGATGACTATGAGGTCTGGGAAGTTCCTTATCTGCCTATCGATCCCGCTCACGTTGGACGCACTTATCAAGATGTCATCCGCGTCAACAGCCAATCAGGTAAGGGGGGTGTGGCCTATGTGATGAAGAACAACTTCGGGCTAGACCTGCCTCGGCGACTACAAATCGAATTCAGTCAAGTAATCCAGTCGATCACAGATGAAGGGGGCGAGATTGTCCCTGAGACCATCAAAAAAACTTTTGACGAAACTTATCTTCACCTCACTCAGCCATTTTCCTACCTTGGCCACAAATCCAACTTTGATTCCGAGTCGTCGGAATTGTCTACAGTGACCGCCACATTGAGTGTCTCAGGTGAACAAACAACGATCACCGGCGAAGGCAACGGACCACTGTCAGCATTTAAAACAGCGCTAGCTGATGGCTGCGGGTTAGACATCACTCTTGTTGACTATCAAGAGCATGCGATAGGCACCGGGGCTGACGCTGCGGCAGCTGCCTACGTTGAAATCGAAGCAGCGGACCGAAGTGTCCATTGGGGCGTTGGGTTGCACCCCAATATCGTCACAGCGAGCTTCCACGCACTCTTATCGGCAATTAATCGTTCCGAAACCAGCTAACCGCGCCCCCGGATGGCCGAACTTCGATCAGAATCATTAAGTGGCGCTATCTAGCTTTGCCGACGGGTCGTTATTCGGAACCCGTTTTGGGACCGCTCCTCCGCGGGTTGTCGCATTACATGGTTGGGGCCGATCCCACCAAGATTTTGCATCGAGCTTGGAAGGNCTAGACGCTGTCAGCATCGACCTGCCCGGCTTTGGGGTCTCACCAGCCCCCTCTGAGGTGGGNGGGGCATCCATGTACGCAAATCTTGTTGCCCCGATTCTTGATATCTGCAACACCCCAGTGATCCTGGTGGGACATAGCTTCGGTGGACGGGTTGCGGTTCATTTGGCAGAACAACGGCCAGCTGCCATCGGAGGAATAGTTCTGACCGGGGTGCCGCTCCTTCACCGGGCGCATCGCNGAGGTCGACCCGCGTTGCGGTATCGCTTCGGGCGCCTATTGCACCGATGGGGTCTCGTNAGCGACAGATTCTTAGAAGGTTTACGCGACAAATACGGGAGTGCCGACTATCGAGCTGCATCGGGCGTGATGCGCGACATTTTNGTGACCGTCGTCAACGAATCNTACGAACAACAACTGCGGTCTATNTCNGCTCCAGTGGACCTTGTCTGGGGTGACGGCGATGATGCCGCNCCTCCCGAAATCGCAGCNAGAGCCGAAGCTCTNCTNGCNGATGCCAGGTTGACGCTCTTGGGCGGTATCGACCACTTTGTCCCAACCACAGCTCCGTTCGCCTTGCGTGAAGCAATCGATCGCCGTTTGGGTGCCCTCTAGTGACTATCACGGACGGCTATCTGGTGGCCTGTTTCCTGGCTTCGCTGTTCTCAAGTACGCGGTGGCTTCGAGTTGCGCAACGAGAGCATTATCTTGCCTGGTCCGCGTCACGTTTTGCTGTTCGCTGGTGGAGGTTAGGAGTCATCAACCCGCTGCTGTTTGNNATGACAGCATNNGTTGTCGTTGCATCTGCTTGGTTTCCATTCGCCTGTCTCGCTGCCGCCTTGATCGTGTGTGTCGGACCGCTGGGCCTGGGACTCAAAGGTCGCACCAGTTCTCTGGCTTGGACCCGCAGACTTCGTACCGTGGCNGCNGTAATGGTGCTCTTTGCCGTTGTCTTGTTTCTAGCGCTACGACAGTTAGGNGNCGGGTCAGTCGNTTACGCCGTCGTTGTGNTCCTCGTTCCGGCCTTGATNGATGTNGCTTTGGNTGTGTTGAAACCAATNGAACAAAGATTTGCTCGAAAGTATGTGACGCAGGCNGCGAACACTTTGGAGCGNNTCAATCCAATTCGCGTCGCGATCACTGGTTCTTACGGCAAGACCACNATTAAGGGATATGTCCGTCATCTTTTGTCTGAAACCCGCAGTGTTNTAGCTAGCCCAGCAAGCTTCAACAACAGCGCNGGNCTNTCCCGNTCCGTTAACGAACANCTCACCGACGGCACNGAGATTTTCGTTGCTGAGATGGGCACNTATGGCCCCGGNGAAATCGCCGAGTTAGTGAGTTGGATACAGCCGTCAATCTCGGTGTTATCTGCNATNGGACCAGTACATCTNGAACGTTTTGGAGATCTGGATACGGTTGTNGCTTCAAAAAGTGANATNTTTTCAACNAGCNGAACAGCGNTCATCAACGTNGACGCCTACGGATTAGCGGCCGAAGCNGATCGNCTGCAGGCATCTGGTATCGATGTCTTGAGGTGCTCGGCCAAAGATTCGACTGCGGACATTTTNGTTACTTCCGANGAGGGGCTGTCGGTAACGGTTTCAAATCGGNNGATTGTTGCAGGGTTAGANAGCGACGCNGCCCCCACCAACGTCGCNTGTGCTGTCGCTGTCGCCACGGCACTAGATGTNCCTGACGAAACAATTGCTCACCTNCTAACAAACCTCCCAACCGCAGATCACCGNCGCCAANTTCTCCTNGGCCAATCAGGNGTCACCATCGTTGATGACACNTACAACAGCAATCCNGCAGGNGCTGCNGCNGCATTGGAAACACTGNCCAGAACNGGTGCCAACCGCAAAGCAGTAGTGACCCCGGGGATGATNGAACTCGGAAATCGACAGGCNTCGGAGAATAGNCGGNTCGGCGTNGACGCCAGCCTNATCGCAGATGANCTCATTATTGTCGGTCGAACAAACAAGNNTGCTCTCGCNAACGGAGCAAGNGACGGTACTGCTCGGGTTCACGTNCTGCCGAACCGTGATGAGGCAATCAAATGGGTCCGAGAAAACCTCAAAGCAGGCGATGCGGTGCTTTACGAGAACGATCTACCTGATCACTACCCATGAGCACAAACCTCACCAAGAATCCGAGGGTGACACCCGTCCGAAGGCCATCTGCGGTTTCATAGGAGATAATGAACCGTCCAGCAGTCTGCTTCGGCAGCCCATCTCCCGAACACGACATCTCGATCCTTACAGGGTTGCAGGCCGTCCGAGCCTTGTCCGATGCCGGGAACGACGTGGTGGCCCTCTACTGGTCCAAGACAGGGAACTGGTTCCAAGTTCCCGCTGACATCGAACCAAGTGAGTTCGCCGATGGGTTACCAAGATCAGCAGAACCAATATCAATCAAAATTGGTGATAACGGTGGTTTCTACAAGCTCGGTAAACGCAACAAACAAAGTCTCATCGACATCTCCGCTGTAGTGGTGTGTTGCCACGGTGGACCCGGCGAAGACGGCAGCCTCCAAGCAATGTTTGACTTAGCTGGCATCCGTTACACAGGCCCAAGTCAGCAGGGGGCCGCTATTGGAATGGACAAGCTGGCATTTTCTGGAACCATGGAGGCAGCAGGAATAGCAAGCTTGCCATTGCATCTCGTCACAGACGACTTAGCTCTTGACGAAACCGGCCCATTCATCATCAAACCCAGGTTCGGTGGATCTTCAATAGGCATCGAAGTGGTCGATGATCTCACAACCGCCAAGGCACTGGTACAAACTCAACCGCTACTGCGTCACGGAGCGGTGATACAGAACTATCTCAGCGACGCCATTGACCTCAACATTTCAGTTCGAACCTACCCAGAGACAACTTTGAGCGCTGTTGAACGTCCACTTCGTCCAGAAGACGGTGGTATATACAGCTACGCCGACAAGTATCTGACCGGGTCTCAAGGGATGGCCAGCGCTCCCAGAGAACTTCCAGCGGAGCTACCTCCAAACATCGAAGGAGAACTCCGAACTATCGCTGATCAGGTAGTCCAATTGGCCATGGTTCGATCCGTGGCTCGCATCGACTTCCTTTGGAACGCAGACGGTCTTTGGGTAAACGAAATCAACACCATCCCCGGGTCGCTTAGCTGGTACTTCTGGTCCCACGAAGGCATCTCCTTTGACCAATTGCTAACTGAAATGATCCAAGAGGCAGTAGAAAGCCCAGCAGCGACATTCCAAACCGATGGTGCCGATGGAACAGCCTTACGCGATGTCGGGGCAATCTCACACAAGTTGGCCTAATGAAACGCTGCGTCACTTTCTGGGTATTTCCACTCATTGCAGCCGCATGCTCATATGGAACGAATACTTCTGGTCAAGTCGAACAATTTACGAGCGACCTCAGCGAACAAGAGCGCGCTTGTGTCGAAGGTCGNCTNCTCACNGGTTGGGATTTGAANCTAGCCGACCTCGACGGCGACCTCAGTCCTGAGGAGGANATCGCCGTTGANACNGCCACTGAGTTGTGTCGATTAACCGCAAANANCTCAGCCGCNCTANNTCCNACCGATAACGAAAANCCACAAGTCTCAGAAGAACTCTTACAAGCCCCNGCTGCCTTCAGTCCAAGTGATACCCCTCCAGGCGAAGATCCCCTTTTAGACCAGNACTGGTTGGAATGCGGATTAGGAAAAGCTAAAGCCTGCGACGACCTCTTCTACTCAGCACCTCGCGGGAGCCAGTACGAACAATTTGCGTTCAGCTGCGGAGGTCGTCGGAACATGGACTGTTCTCTACTTTTAGGAATTGACCAGCCCGATGGAGATCTCAATCCTCTGACCCCACCACCCGGCAATGACGAGGATCTGGATCAGTTATGGACTCGTTGCTCGGAAGGCAGCACCTCAGCTTGCGGCGAATTACGACTAACCGCTGCAAGCGGATCCCTCTACTCTCAGTTC
>PAVP01000018.1 GCA_002713975.1 Acidimicrobiaceae bacterium
AAGAACCTGTAGCTGAAGAGGCTCCCGCTGAAGAGGCTCCAGCTGAAGAACCTGTAGCTGAAGAGGCNCCAGCAANGAAGAAGGCCCCNGCNAAGAAGAAGGCCNCAGCNAAGAAGAAGGCCNCAGCNAAGAAGAAGGCCCCAGCNAAGAAGAAGGCATAGAGCAAGGTAATCAATAGCCGGGCGCAGNGATGNTGCCCGAAATGGAACTAGCAAGCTAGGAGAAGGAAATGGCAACTACCGAAGAGATCATCGAGACAATCGGCAACATGTCGGTACTTGAACTCGTCGAACTTAAGAAAGCTTTTGAAGAGACATTTGATGTCACAGCTGCGGCTGCTGCACCAGTCATGATGGCTGCTGCTGGTGGCGGAGATGCTGGCGGCGAAGCCGAAGAAGCCAAAGATGAGTTTGATGTCGTGCTTACAGGCGCCGGAGACAAGAAGATTCAGGTCATCAAAGAGGTCCGTAGCCTAACCAGCCTCGGTCTCAAAGAGGCCAAGGATCTTGTCGAAGGAGCACCGAGCAACATCCTCGAAGGAGCCTCTAAAGAAGATGCCGACAAAGCCAAGGAAGCTATTGAAGCTGCCGGCGGCACGGTCGACATAAAGTAACTGCACTAATAGTTAGTGGCGTTCAGTTTGTTGAAAGCTGTCCTGGCCGCTAGCCTGTGCGCTGTCGTGGCTCTGGTGTCGTCTTTTTTGGAAAACACTAAGAGTTCTCGCGCGCCCCTGCTTCTGACGACCGTTGCCCACGGTCGCAACTAAAAATTTCCTAGGAGATCCCGTTGTCTTCTCGCGCTGCCCGCGAACGGTATTCATTCGGCAACCTCGAAGAGGTACTGCCANTACCTGATCTAATTGACGTNCAGAAAAAGTCNTTTGAACGNTTTCTTGCTATTGGACTAGCAGAAACTTTNGCTGACATAAGTCCCATAACTGATTTTACTGGGAACCTCGAACTGGANTTTGAGTTCGATAGCAACGATGAAGATCTCAAAGGCCCACCAAAATTCTCAGAAAAAGAATGCAAAGAGAAAGATCACACATACTCAGATCAGATCTTTGTTCGCGCTCGATTCCTAAACCGCAACACNGGCGAAATTAAAGAACAAACAGTCTTCATGGGTGATTTCCCCAANATGACTGACAAAGGAACTTTCATCATTAACGGTACAGAGCGGGTCATCGTCAGCCAGCTCGTNAGATCGCCAGGCGTAATTTTTCAACCAGGNGAAAGATACCGGCTTCGAAATATGCAGAAGCACCAGTTAGTAACTGGGACTATTCATCCGTACCGNGGNGAATGGATCGAATTTGATGTCGAACANAAACCGGGTAAAGACGTCACCGCNGGNGCACGNATNGCGCGTAAACGTCGACTGAGTATTTTNACAATCCTGAGAGCTCTCGGATACGACGAGGCAAGCCATCCCGGTTTCCTNGAACGGTTCGTTCAACACTTCGACTTCCTGGAGGGCCAATGGGAAGCCGANCGTGNTAANTGGGCGCNGAGNGAAGAAGANANCGCTATCGACCCGACCCAAGAAGAGGCGCTNATAGANATATACAAAAGGGCGCGCCCAGGCGAACCTCCNACACCNGAAGCTGCGGCGAATTACTTCAACAACGCATACTTTGATGATCGTCGATACTCATTATCTAANGTCGGCAGATACAAGCTAAANAAAAAGCTGAGCGCNGAAATNGAAAAGCTNGAGGATCTCTTTGGTCTCAAACTAGAGCGTCCCGCAGTNGACTCGCAGGTCCTAACAAGATCAGANGTACTGGCNGCNATTAGCTATTTACTTCACCTNGCNGACGCACAGCCNGGCTACCGCCTAGACGANCAGGACCACTTCGCGAATCGGCGAATTCGATCCGTTGGNGAACTNATACAAAATCAGGTTCGNATTGGTCTNAGCCGTATGGAACGAGTCGTCCGAGAACGGATGACCACACAAGACGTTGAGGCAATTACNCCGACGACCCTTATAAACACTCGNCCTGTAACTGCNGCAATNAANGAGTTCTTCGGAACTTCCCAGTTGTCGCAATTTATGGATCAAGTCAACCCGCTATCTGGCTTAACNCATCGACGTCGTCTCTCGGCGCTCGGACCAGGAGGTCTTTCNAGAGAACGTGCNGGCTTCGAAGTGCGCGATGTCCACTTCAGNCACTACGGACGNATGTGNCCNATTGAAACNCCGGAAGGGCCAAANATTGGNTTGATCGGTGGNCTNGCNACTTTTGCTCAAGTAAATGAGTTTGGCTTTATCGAATCGCCGTACCGAGTCGTCAAAAAAGGAAAAGTAACCGACGACATAGTCTTTTTGACGGCCGACGAAGAGGAAGAATTCGTCGTAGCCCAGGCCAACGCGCCCTTAAATGCGAATAAGACATTTCAGAANCCTCGAGTTCTCGTGCGAAAAAGTCCCCAAGGCGCGAGCCTCGCCGACCTCAAACTTCAAATGGAACGCGATACCTATTTCGCAGCGACTACCGAAATTAGTTACGTACCAGCTGACGAAGTCGACCTCATGGATGTTTCTCCGAAACAAATTGTTTCCGTGGCAACTGCGTTGATTCCATTTCTTGAACACGACGACGCGAACCGCGCCCTTATGGGAGCCAACATGCAGCGCCAAGCTGTGCCTCTCCTCCGTTCAGAGGCTGCCTATGTAGGTACTGGAATCGAAGCGCGTGCAGCCGGTGATGCAGCTGACGTCCTCCTCGCCGACGAAGACGGAGTTGTTACAGAAGTAACTGGAACCAATATCAGCGTCGAATACAAAAAGGCAGGAGAGACAAGCCACGAACTACTTAAGTTTGANCGCTCNAACCAAGACACNTGTATCAACCAAAAGCCCACCGTTCGCGAGGGAGACAAAGTAAAAGCNGGAGCAATTCTNGCTGACGGTCCCTCTACGGACCAGGGCGAACTAGCCCTGGGCAAGAACCTCCTTGTCGCATACATGGCTTGGGAGGGCTACAACTTCGAAGACGCGATCATCATTAGTGAGCGCCTCGTGAAAGACGATGTCCTGACGTCAATCCATATTCACGAACACGAAATCGATGCTCGCGATACGAAGTTAGGTCCCGAAGAAATCACGCGAGACATCCCCAATGTGGCTGATGATGTCCTGGCTGACCTTGATGCACGAGGCGTAGTTCGCGTCGGTGCCGAAGTAGGCCCCGGAGATGTTCTTGTCGGCAAAGTAACGCCCAAAGGGGAGACCGAACTCACCCCAGAAGAGCGTTTGCTGCGAGCCATCTTCGGAGAGAAAGCACGCGAAGTTCGCGATACCTCGCTCAAGGTCCCTCACGGAGAACGCGGAGTCGTAACCGACGTCCGGGTGCTTCAACGAGACGAAGATGAAGAACTACCGCCAGGCGTTAACGAACTTGTGCGTGTCTACGTTGCCCAAAAACGCAAGATCAGTGTCGGTGACAAGCTGGCAGGTCGCCATGGCAACAAAGGCGTGATCTCAAAAATACTTCCGGCAGAAGAAATGCCGTATTTATCTGACGGGACGCCCGTCGATATCATCCTCAGTCCGCTGGGCGTACCAAGCCGTATGAACGTTGGCCAGGTTCTCGAGGCGCACTTGGGATACGCAGCGCGTTGGGGATGGGAAGTTGACGGCAAAGCTGTTGGCAATGAACCCACCTCCAATACGGCGCGTAAAACCCGCCCACGGACCGAACCATCGGTTTTCGTAGCAACACCAGTNTTCGACGGNGCGAGTTGGGATGAAGANGATCGCGCCGGCGCTCATCCGACGATCCAAAAGACGCTTGAAAATCTNCGACCAGAAGCCTCATCAGGTGAACGGATGATGACCTCAGCTGGTAAGGCCGTTTTGTACAACGGCCGGACAGGGGAGGCCTATGACCAACCAATCATGGTCGGATACAGCTACATCCTTAAGTTGGCTCATCTCGTCGATGACAAGATTCATGCCAGGTCAACTGGTCCGTACTCGATGATCACCCAGCAACCACTGGGTGGCAAGGCACAATTCGGCGGACAAAGGTTCGGCGAAATGGAAGTGTGGGCACTCGAGGCGTACGGCGCGGCCTACCTCCTACAAGAACTCCTAACCATAAAGTCGGACGACACTCTAGGAAGAGTTCAGGTCTACGAGGCCATCGTTAAAGGCAAGAACATCCCTGAACCAGGAATTCCTGAGAGTTTCAAGGTGCTGATCAAAGAAATGCAAGCACTTTGCTTAAACGTTGAAGTGATCTCCCTGACGGGTGACGAAATTGATATGCAAGGCCTAGACGAAGATGTCTTCCGAGCCGAGGAATCACTGGGAATAGATATCAGTCGCCCCGAACGAGGGACCGACGAAGAAGACGAACTCCGGAGGCAACAATTATGACCACCGGCGCAGCAATCCTGACCCCTTCGCGAATCGAGAGCAGCAAATGATCGACGTCAATGAGTTCTCAGATATACGGATCGGCCTCGCAACTGCCGATGCCATCCGNACCTGGTCCAACGGGGAAGTCAAGAAACCCGAAACGATCAACTACAGAACCCTGAAACCTGAAAAGGACGGACTGTTCTGTGAAAAGATTTTCGGTCCCACTAAAGACTGGGAATGCGCGTGCGGAAAATACAAGCGCGTCCGCTTCAAAGGGATTATCTGCGAGCGCTGCGGTGTAGAAGTCACGCGTCAAAAGGTTCGCAGAGAACGCATGGGCCACATCGAACTGGCTGCGCCGGTTGTTCACATTTGGTACTTACGAGGTACCAGAAGCTGGCTCGCCTACCTCCTTACCGGGTTAGAAATTCGCGAAGAACTGAAAGCGAAACAACTAGAACGTGTCATTTACTTCGCAGCGAACCTTGTCACGTGGGTCGACGATGATAAACGACATGAAGATTTGCCGCGCCTCGAATTGGAAATGCGCGAAGAACTCGATGTGATCCGGGAAGAATTTGACGACGAAATTGCAGAACGCCTNAAAGAACTTGAAGAAGAGATAACCCAACTTGANGCTGAAGGTCTAAAAGAAAAAGATCTAAAGGCTCGNCGNCGAGACGCAGACCGAGATATNGAAGCGCTCAAAACAGAGTGNGATACCGAACTAGAAACCGTGGAGCGCGCTTTCGATGAATTCCGNGACCTGCATGGTCGAAANATCATCGAAGATGAACTCTTATGGCGCGAATTGGAAGATCGCTACGGTGATTACTTCGAAGGCGGTATGGGAGCTGAAGCCATAGCTCAACTGATGGAACGCATCGATTTCGATGATGAAGAACTCCTGTTACGGGAAGCGATTGAAGCGGCTGACGGTCGCCGTCCATTGTCAGCTCAAAGGAAACAAAAAGCGATCAAACGACTCAAGATTTTGAGCGCGTTTAACCGCAGAAACCCCAATGACAAGCGGATCAATGACCCGCGAGCCATGATTCTTGACGCTGTCCCGGTGATTCCTCCCGACCTGCGACCAATGGTGCAACTCGACGGTGGTCGTTTCGCAACCTCAGACCTCAATGACCTGTATCGGCGTGTTATCAACCGAAACAACCGTCTGAAACGGCTTCTTGACCTCGGGGCACCAGAAATTATTGTCAATAATGAAAAAAGAATGCTCCAAGAGGCGGTCGACGCTCTGTTTGACAACGGGCGTCGCGGACGTCCAGTTACGGGCCCCGGTAATCGTCCTTTGAAGTCCTTATCTGACATGCTGAAAGGCAAACAGGGACGCTTCCGCCAGAATCTCCTAGGTAAGCGAGTGGACTACTCCGGACGGTCAGTGATCGTTGTAGGCCCGACTCTCAAACTTCACCAATGCGGCCTCCCAAAGCTGATGGCACTGGAGCTATTCAAACCCTTCGTGATGAAGAGGCTCGATGACTTAGATCTGGCGCCGAACATTAAATCTGCGAAGCGAATGGTGGAACGCCGCAGGTCAGAAGTCTGGGATGTCCTTGAAGAAGTCATCAAAGAACACCCTGTTTTACTCAATCGGGCGCCGACGCTTCACCGCCTAGGCATCCAAGCTTTCGAACCGATCTTGGTTGAAGGCAAAGCTATCCAGATACATCCGCTGGTCTGTGCAGCATTCAATGCCGATTTCGACGGTGACCAAATGGCAGTTCATCTGCCTTTGTCCTCTGAAGCTCAGGCAGAAGCAAGAGTGTTGATGCTGTCGGCAAATAACATCTTGTCGCCGGCCGATGGTCGACCAATGACTGTGCCGAGTCAAGACATGATTATTGGCGGCTATTACCTCACGCAAATTGATGAAACTGACGGAAAAGATCAACCCGTTTTCAAGCATTTCCACGAAATTGAACGNGCACTTTCCCTAGGCCGGATTGAACTCCATCGACCAATAATTTGGCGGACAGATGAACTCGCGCTTGAAGACGGCGGTCATCAGAGCACAACCCCAGGTCGCGTGCTGTTTAACGAGGCCTTGCCCGAAGGGTTCCCGTATGTCAACAGGCCGGTGAAGAAGAGTGACATGGGAGATATCGTCGGTGATCTGTCCGACGGGTGGCCTACCAATGAAGTAGCTGCCTCTTTGGACCGGATTAAAGACTTGTCATACGAATATGCAACGAAGTCAGGGCTGACNATCTCCATTGANGACGTGCGNACCCCACCGGACAAAGCAGAAATTCTGGAACGTCACGAGTCAGAAGCAGANCGTGTAGAGAACCAGTTCCGGCGAGGCATCATCACAGANGGTGAAAGACGCCAAAAAGAAGTTGAAATTTGGACTCAAGCGACAGAAGACGTCCGTAAATCGTTAGAGCGCGAACTAGAAGCTGATCCGTTTAACCCAATCGACATGATGGTCGGNTCGGGTGCTCGCGGCAACATGATGCAGGTCCGCCAAATTGCCGCNATTCGCGGTCTTGTGGCGAACCCCCGCGGTGACATTATCCCTCGACCGATCAAATCGTCGTATCGAGAGGGTCTAGCGATGTTGGAGTACTTCATCTCGACTCCTGGAGCCCGAAAAGGGCTTGTTGATACAGCGTTGCGAACAGCTGACTCTGGGTATCTCACGCGACGACTCGTAGACGTTGCGCAGGAACTCATCATTAATGAGGAAGATCCGTTCGAACGGTCCGGACCGGTACTAGGCCTATGGCTNGAAGACATAGGNCCGGACACCGCCGACAAACGTACCTATTTGGAAACACGTCTGTTCAGTCGCTGTTTAGCTCAAGACGTAGAACTCACTGACGGAGTTATGGCAGCGGGGACGCTTGTTGGGGACGAAGAATTAGCTACCTTGCGCGACGATCCANAAGTCACACGGGTACAGGTACTGTCTCCATTGACCGATAACTCAGAGTTCGGNGTCGCTGCTAAGGCCTACGGCGGTTCGTTAGCCACGAGACAGATGATTGAAGTCGGTGAAGCCGTGGGCGTTATCGCTGCTCAATCAATTGGTGAACCAGGAACACAGTTGACGATGAGAACCTTCCACACGGGAGGCGTCGCTGGTAGCGACATCGCCGGTGGCCTACCACGCGTAGTTGAATTATTCGAAGCGCGAACGCCTAAAGGTAAAGCGACGTTGGCTACTCGAACAGGTGTTGTCCGAATCGGCGACGACGATGGCCGCGGCCGCGAGATTGTCGTTGTCGGAGATGACGGAGAAGAAGAAACCCACACTGTCGCTACTATCGCTCGTCTTGCAGTCGTAGATGGACAAGAAATAAAAGCGGGAGATCCGTTAGTTGACGGACCGCGCGACCCCAAAGAGCTGCTAGATATTCGGGGCGTTCGTGAGACTCAGCAATACTTGGTGGAGGAAGTCCAAAAGGTATATCGAGAACAAGGTGTNTCGATCCACGATAAGCACATTGAACTCATCATTCGACAAATGACTCGACGGGTCTTGGTTGGAGAACCGGGTGAATCTGTATTCCTGCCAGGAGAACAAGTTGACCAACGTGTCTACGCCGAAGTGAACCGTAACCTTGTCCAAGAAGGACAACGACCAGCCGAGGCTCGGCCGGTCATAATGGGGATCACCAAGGCGTCACTTGCTACAGATTCGTGGCTCTCCGCAGCTTCTTTCCAAGAGACGACGCGTGTACTCACCGAAGCAGCAATCGAGTCACGNCGTGATGATTTGAAAGGTCTGAAAGAGAACATCATCATCGGTAAATTGATTCCGGCGGGAACAGGGCAAGGCCGATATCGAAACATAGATACGACCGCCCCGGACTATGAGCCAATGGAATTCTTTACCTCAGATGAAGATCTTGATCCTGCTGAGTGGTTAGCCACCATAGGAAGTGAAGAAGGCGGAAGTGGCGTTGAACTAGGTGACGCAGGATAGTTAAGCGTCACATGAGACTTGTTGCCGCGAGCACCTTGTTGGTGCTTCTTCTTGGTGCGTCAAGTTGCACTAGGGCGACACAGGATTCTCAATCTGGTGCTTCAAACACTGTTTCTTTTGCTCCCGGCCGCTCTTTAGGTGCAGCCCAACTTCTTGAGACCTTGCAGTGGCCGCAGGGGTTTAAGACATTGAGTCTTTCAGCTAGCGCAGAGAACCAATTGCAACGAATTATTTTTGATGACGTCGAAATAGCTGCCTCCGTNAGAGACGTTGCTGCNACTGGANTGTCACTCGANGGGCAACCNATAGGAGCACTAATGCTGATCGGCGTTGCGGACCCCGTGATNGGCAATATGAGTTTCGTTGAGGGNCTAGAGTCAGCAGCGCTCAGTGAATCAGAGACCGCTCATTGGGGTCCAATGACAGGATCCATAATGAAATCTGNTGGACAGTTCTGGGGTGTACTGCCTCTCAGTTCGGTGGTAGCTGTGGCTGTCACCGTTGAAAGAGCCCACCTAAATGAGGTGATGAAATCGCTAGTCCGAACGGTTACTCGACCATAGGATTGGCCACAAGCTACCTAGAGACCCAAAATCCTAGATAAATCTGGCTCTGTGGGGTGCTTCGAGGTTGCCTCTCCCTTACGCGACTCGTAGCATTATCAATCGGTCTTCTTCCGGCCCCGATAGCTATTTCATGCCGAGTAGACCAACTGCAACCCTTAAAACATGTTGCCTAATCAGAGGAATTTGGTGCCCACAATCCAGCAACTGGTCCGAAAAGGCCGGAAATCAAAACCGACCAAGGCTAAGACCCCAGCCCTCAAGGGTTCCCCTCAACGTCGAGGGGTATGTACACGTGTCTACACACACACCCCGAAGAAACCGAACTCTGCTCTACGAAAAGTTGCTCGTGTTCGGTTGACCAGTGGTATTGAAGTAACTGCGTATATTCCAGGAGAAGGACACAACCTTCAAGAACACAGCATTGTGTTGGTACGCGGAGGACGTGTAAAAGATCTTCCCGGCGTTCGCTACAAAGTAGTTCGTGGTTCGCTGGATGCCTCTGGTGTGTCTGCTCGTCGTCAAGCCCGTTCCCGATACGGCGCAAAGAAGGAGAGCTGAGATGCCTCGTCGCGGCGCTGCCCCCAGACGCGAACTTGCAGCGGATCCGGTTTACGATTCGACACTTGTCACCCAAGTAATTAACAAAGTTCTGCAACGCGGTAAACGCGCTACAGCGGAACGCATTGTCTACGACGCACTTGACATGGTTTCTGAAAAAACCGGAGGCGAAGCTCTGGATGTCCTAAAACGTGCTGTAGATAACACCAAACCCCAGTTGGAAGTCAAAAGTCGAAGGGTTGGCGGCGCTACCTACCAGGTCCCAGTCGAAGTTCGCCCTCGGCGCGCTAACACCCTGGCTATTCGATGGATCGTCGATTACTCCCGCGAACGACGCGAACGCACAATGGCCGAACGACTAGCAAACGAAGTCCTTGATGCATCCAACGGTACTGGCTCCGCAACCAAACGCCGTGAAGACACACACCGAATGGCAGAAGCTAACAAAGCTTTCGCCCANTACAGGTGGTAACAAAACAGCCGCCAGTCACCCCCAAACGCTTCTTAAACCGGCACACTAGATATAGGAAGTGCTCCGGAGGAGCGCTCACAAATTTTCCCCCTAAGAACACCTAACCCCTGACCCCAAAGAAGACCGAGGCAGACACCCCATGCCACGCAATCAGCCCCTTGACCGCGTTCGAAATATAGGCATCATGGCCCACATTGATGCTGGGAAAACCACTACCACGGAGCGGATCCTCTATTACACCGGAGTGAACTACAAGATTGGTGAAGTCCACGATGGTGCAGCGACCATGGACTGGATGGAGCAGGAACAAGAGCGAGGGATAACCATTACCTCGGCTGCCACAACCTGCATGTGGAACGACCACGTAATCAACATCATCGACACTCCTGGGCACGTGGACTTCACAGTCGAAGTTGAACGTTCGTTGCGCGTTCTCGACGGCGCCGTTGCCGTGTTTGATGGGGTAGCGGGAGTGGAACCTCAAACCGAGACCGTATGGCGACAAGCTGACAAATATGGCGTCCCACGGATGTGCTTCATAAACAAACTCGATCGAACTGGCGCGTCTTTCCACGACTCCTTAGCAAGCATCGTTGATCGTCTAGATGCCAACGTCGCGGTCCTGCAGCTCCCCATTGGAAACGAAGCAGACTTTGCAGGTGTCGTTGACCTCGTGGCCATGAACGCCATCGTCTGGCAGGGTGAAGACCTTGGAGCAAGTTACGACATTGTTGAAATCCCCGATGACTTGCAAAGTGAAGCCCAGGAATATCGTTCAAAACTTCTTGAAGTACTTGCAGACGTTGACGAAGACATCATGATGGCGTATCTCGAAGGCGAGGACGTCGACGAAGAAACTCTCCATAGTGCTATCCGTAGAGGAACTATTGGAAACCAAATAGTTCCGGTCCTTACAGGAACCGCCTTTAAGAACAAAGGGGTCCAGCCACTACTAGACGCTGTGACCCGGTACCTTCCGTCGCCGCTAGACATTCCAGCTATTGATGGCACCACACTCAACGGCGAAGAAACTCTGGAACGTCAACCCCATGATGAGGAGCCATTNTCGGCTCTGGCCTTCAAGATCATGACTGACCCTCATGTAGGAAAACTNGTCTATTTCAGGGTTTATAGCGGCAGCCTCGAAAAAGGCGGCCAAGTCCTCAACACAACCACCGGAAACAAAGAACGCATCGGNCGTATTCTCCAGATGCANGCTAATAACCGGGAAGATCGTGACGATATTCANGCAGGTGACATTGTCGCCGGNATTGGGNTAAAGAACACGAGNACCGGAGACACCTTGTGTGCGCCCGANAAACCCATAGTCCTAGAACAGCTCACGTTCCCAGANCCCGTAGTGCACGTCGCAGTAGAGCCNCGNTCAAAGGGTGANCAAGACAAGCTAGGNAAGGCCCTNTCAGCATTATCCGAAGAAGACCCAACGTTCAGGGTTAAGACCGATGAGGAAACAGGCCAGACGGTTATCTCAGGNATGGGCGAACTTCACCTTGAAGTGTTAGTCGACCGAATGCTNCGAGAGTTCCGAGTTGANGCGACAATCGGNAAGCCNCAGGTTGCCTACCGAGAAACCATCACCAAAGCAGTCGAGAAGTTCGAATACCGACACATCAAACAAAGTGGTGGNTCNGGCCAATANGCGGTTGTTGTCATCAACCTNGAACCAAGCGACGCNGGNGAAGGNTACGTCTTTGACGACACNATTAAAGGTGGTGTCATACCNCGCGAATACATCAGTTCAGTAGATGCTGGCCTTCAGTCTTCAATGGATAACGGNCCCNTNGCAGGGTTCCCGATGGTCGANGTGAAAGTCTCACTNATCGATGGATCAACTCACGANGTTGACTCATCAGAAATGGCNTTCAAGATNGCGGGAACCATGGCGATGCGTGAAGCNGCNCGGGCTGCAGGACCAGTGNTGCTCGAGCCGATTATGTCNGTNGAAGTNGTCACCCCAGAGGANTANATGGGNGATGTAATNGGAGATTTGAATGCGCGCAGGGGTCGAGTNGGCCAAATGGAAAATCGTGGAACTGCACAAGTAATTGACGCCGAAGTGCCGTTATCGGAGATGTTCGGTTACGCTAACGACCTGCGTTCACGTACTCAGGGTCGGGCTACCTACTCGATGCAGTTCGAGAACTACCAGCAAGTTCCACCAAATATCGCCGAAGACATCGTNAAACGAATCCGCGGCGAATAAATATCACAACCAAATATCGATCTAAAGAAAATAGGAAGACACCGGAGAGAAATCATGTCCAAGGAGAAGTTTGAACGGACGAAGCCGCATGTGAATGTGGGAACGATGGGTCATATTGACCATGGCAAGACCACGTTGACTGCNGCTATCACCAAGGTTTTAGCTGAGTCTTCGGGTGGCGAAGCAACAGCGTTCGAAGATATTGATAAGGCACCTGAGGANAGGGAGCGTGGTATCACGATCTCNATTTCCCACGTTGAGTATGAGACGGANAACCGTCACTACGCCCACGTTGATATGCCTGGCCACGCTGACTACATCAAGAACATGATCACTGGCGCTGCTCAGGTTGACGGCGCGATTCTCGTTGTGTCCGCTGCNGATGGCCCCATGCCTCAAACGCGTGAGCACGTGTTGTTGGCTCGCCANGTTGGTGTTCCCTACATCGTGGTTGCCTTGAACAAGGTTGACATGGTTGACGATGAAGAATTGTTGGAACTGGTGGAACTCGAGGTTCGTGAGTTACTCAACGAATACGAGTTCCCTGGTGATGATGTCCCAGTCGTTCAGGTCTCTGCTTTGGGCGCTTTAGAAGGTGCCGATGGAGCCGCTGACAAGATTCTGGAACTCATGGCAGCTGTTGATGAGGCTGTTCCTGAACCTGATCGCGACAATGACAAGCCCTTCCTGATGCCAGTTGAGGACGTTTTCTCTATTACGGGTCGAGGCACAGTNGTTACCGGCAAGATCGANACNGGTGTCTGTAACACCGGNGAAGAGATCGAAATTGTTGGTATTCGCGACACTCAGAGCACCACGATCACNGGCGTCGAAATGTTCCGCAAGATCCTTGATGAAGGTCAAGCTGGCGACAANGTTGGGCTGCTNTTACGAGGTCTGGATAAGGAAGACGTCGAACGTGGNCAGGTTTGCTGCGCNAAGGGGTCNATTACTCCCCATACTAAGTTTGAAGCGCAGGTCTANATCTTGACCAAAGAAGAAGGCGGTCGCCATAAGCCGTTCTTCTCGAACTATCGGCCNCAGTTCTATTTCCGGACGACTGATATCACCGGAATGGTTGAACTNCCTTCAGGTACCGAAATGTGCATGCCTGGNGACAANACTGACATGACTGTNGAGTTGATNAACCCGATCGCTATGGATGANGGCCTACGGTTNGCTATTCGTGAGGGTGGCCGCACAGTNGGTGCAGGTCGAGTNACCAAAATCNTCGAATAACGANAATGGCTGCTTCACAAAAGATCCGTATCCGNCTAAAGGCNTACGACCACGACATCGTGGACCAAAGTACTCAGAAAATTGTTGAGACCGTTCTTCGGACTCAAGCCAATATCAANGGCCCAGTGCCTTTGCCTACTGAAAAACACAGGTACACCGTCGTTCGATCACCTCATAAAGATAAGGACTCTCGAGAGCATTTCGAGATGCGGATTCACAAGCGGCTTATTGACATAGTTGAGCCGTCTCCGAAGACGGTTGACTCGCTGCAACGGCTCGAATTACCAGCCGGTGTCGATATCGAGATAAAAATCCAACAGAACTAGCAGTGATGCATACATCGGGGTGGTGATTGGGCCATAGCCCCGGTATCGTTTATTCCCCGTGTGTCTGAGTTTTAGATACACGAATCGACGTCCGGCAAGGCCGGCCTTAGGGTCGGAACCGGTCGGCACAACCTAATTCTCGCTCCGCCGGCTTTGCCGAGCGGAGCGTTCGCGTGAACGGCGGCCAACCGGCCCCATTTGGAAGAGGAAGACATCCGACATGGCGAATAAGGCGATCGTCGCCACAAAAGTGGGTATGACCCAACTGTGGGATGACGACAACCGGGTTGTGCCCGTCACCATGTTGCAGGTTGAGCCATGCCGCGTAGTCCAGGTAAAGACTGATGAACGCGATGGTTACACAGCGGTCCAAGTCACTTTCGGTCAACGCGACGCCGCGAAGCTGAGCAAACCCGAAGCCGGTCATTTCGAGACAGCAGGTGTCGAACCGGGACAACGTCTAGTTGAACTGCGTATCGACGACGTAAGTGAAATCGAAATTGGGCAAGAACTAGCAGCTGACGTGCTTGAAGCAGGTGAAAAAGTAGACGTAACTGCTGTGTCAAAGGGCAAAGGATTTGCTGGCGTTATGAAACGTCATAATTTCAGCGGCCAAAAAGCGAGTCATGGAGCTCATAGAGTCCACAGAGCCCCAGGTGCCATTGGCGCCTGCGCAACACCGTCACGTGTGTTTAAAGGACAGAAAATGCCTGGTCGGATGGGCGCCGAAAAGGTGACCACCCTCAACCTCACAGTGGTTGAGGCTGACGCAGAACGAGAACTCCTGCTGATCCGTGGATCGGTTCCGGGACCCAAAGGGGGCGTCGTGGTAGTTCGTGACGCGGTGAGGGGCTAAATAATGGCAACAACTTTGGACCTCAGAACCCAAGATGGTGGAACCGCAGGTACCGTCACCCTTGATGATGCCGTCTTTGGTATCGAGCCCAACATGGCTGTTCTNCACCAGGTCGTAACTGCCCAACTGGCTGCCAAGAGAAGTGGAAGTGCCAACACCAAGACCCGTGCAGAGGTAAAGGGCGGTGGCGCCAAGCCATACCGACAAAAGGGCACCGGCCGAGCTCGACAAGGATCAATTCGCGCCCCGCAGTTCACAGGTGGCGGAATTGTTCATGGGCCGAAGCCGAGAAGCTTCCGCAAAAAAGTAAATAAAAAAATGAACCGACTTGCGTTGTGTTCAGCGCTAAGTGACCGGGCTCAAAGTGAACGTGTAGTTGTGGTCGACCAGTGGCAATTCGAAACACCCAAAACCAAAGATGCTTTGACTGCTCTCGAGAACCTTGATCTTGAAGGAAAGGTGATGATGGTGGTCGCGGCTAGCGACGATACAACCATTCGGAGTTTCAGAAATCTACCGTCGGTGCAACTTGTACAAGCTGCAGAACTCAACGCGTATGACGTGCTTTGTTCCGACTGGCTTGTGTTTACTGCCGAGACTCTTCCAGGGGCAAATTCATGAAAGACCCACGCGACGTTGTGATTGCGCCCATTGTTTCTGAGAAGTCGTACGAACAANTAGAACAAAANATCTACGTATTTCAAGTCCACACGTCAGCTTCGAAGCCAGANATTCGCCAAGCNGTGGAATCGATTTTTGATGTGACCGTAACGAAGGTCAACACGCTCAACCGCAAAGGNAAAGTTCGCCGCAACCGACGNGACAACACGTTGGGGAAACGAGCTGATACCAAGCGGGCCATTGTCACTCTCGCTGAGGGCGACTCGATCCAGATCTTCGAGACATAGTTATGGGAATTCGCGTACGTAAGCCGTCCAGTCCAGGTAGACGTTTTCAAACGGTCTCCGATTTCAGCGAGATCACNACAACCAGCCCAGAAAAATCGCTGCTCGCCAAGAAACATTCGACAGGTGGTCGAAATAACAACGGTAGGAAAACGTCACGCCACCGCGGTGGTGGCCACAAGCAGCGTTACCGAATAATCGATTTCAAGCGCAATAAAGACGGAGTTCCAGCGACCGTCGCNACTATCGAATATGACCCAAANCGAAANTGTCGNATCGCACTTCTCCACTACCACGACGGAGAGAAGTGTTACATCTTGGCGCCAGCCGGACTGGAAGTAGGAGACAAGCTCGAAAACGGTCAGCATGCTGAAGTCCGAGTGGGCAACGCCCTGCCGCTGCGCTACATGCCNGTAGGAACCACTATCCACAACATCGAACTGAAGCCAGGAGCTGGCGGCCAGATGGCTCGCTCAGCTGGCGCTGGCGTGCAGCTCGTCGCTAAAGAAGGTGCGCACGCAACGCTGCGCCTACCAAGCACAGAAATGCGCCGTGTCCCCATCGACTGTCGCGCGACAGTNGGCTCGGTGGGCAACGCCGAAGCAGACCTAATCAAGATTGGTAAAGCTGGNCGTAACCGCTGGAAAGGTGTGCGACCACAAACTCGCGGTGTCGCAATGAACCCGGTGGACCATCCCCTCGGCGGTGGAGAAGGAAAAACCTCCGGTGGTCGTCACCCAGTATCCCCCTGGGGCAAACCTGAAGGCCGTACCCGCAAGAAGAACAAGAAATCGAACGACATGATCATTCGTCGTCGCCGTACCCGCGGATCGCGGAGGTAACTAATGCCACGTAGCTTGAAAAAAGGCGCTTTTGTAGATGACCATCTACTCAAGAAAGTCGATGCNCTCAACGAAAGCGGCGANAAACAAGTCGTTAAGACCTGGAGCCGACGTTCCACGATTATCCCTGAAATGATNGGCCACACGATTGCCGTCCATGATGGCCGTAAACATGTTCCCGTCTACATCACCGAGGCGATGGTCGGACACAAGTTGGGTGAATTCTCACCTTCCCGAACCTTCAAGTTTCATGCAGGGCAAGAACGAGGGGGCAGCTGATGAGCGGTCTGATTGACCTCGACACAGTCGCTGGAGCGCGTTCGACCCACAAATTCGCCCGGCTTTCAGCGTCAAAGGCCAGGGTTGTTCTCGACCTCATTCGCGACGACGACCTAGAGCAAGCCCGAGAAGAATTGCAATTCTGTGATCGGGGTGCCGCAACGGTAATTTCCAAAGTTTTGGAGAGTGCTGTTTCGAACGCAGAAAATAACGAAAATTTGTCNGCAGACGAACTGTATGTGGCGGAATGCTGGGCAGACGAAGGACCCACATTGAANCGATGGCGTCCCCGTGCCCGTGGNCGNGCCACCCGTATCAANAAACGAACCTGCCATATCACTGTGGTAGTCGCCCAGCTCTCCGAAGANGAACTTGAGATGCGAGCAGCGAGTCTGGCNGCCTCAGGNCGCCGTAGCGCTGATCAAGACCGAGCGGCGCGCGTTGCAGCAAGCAAGGACACTGAAGAAGAAACTGAAGCCGTCGCAGATGAGCACGTTGAAGAAGACGGTGACACGCCTGACAGTTCCATCGAAGCTGAAGTGGTTAGCGAAGANGNTGAGTCTTCCGACTCAGAACCTGAAAACGCTGACGAAACAGAAACTGATTCGGCTGAACTTGAATCAACAGAAGACACCGAACCGAGCGACGAAGATGAGAAGGAGGCCTGATCATGGGTCAGAAAGTTAACCCCTACGGCTTCCGACTTGGAATTACCACGGACTGGAAATCTCGCTGGTACGCNGATAAGGATTACCAGGACTACATCATTGAAGATTGGGAGATCCGCAACTTCCTGCAGACTGAACTTCCGCATGCCGCTATCAGCCGAATTGAAGTGGAACGAACTCGCGATCGGTTGCGAATAGATGTCCACACAGCTCGACCAGGAATTGTGATCGGGCGCCGTGGAGCCGAGGCAGACCGACTTCGAGAAGGTCTCACCAAGATCTCAGGTAACCCAAAGGTTCAACTGAATATTCAGGAGATTAAGCAGCCTGAACTTGANGCAGCNTTNATCGCTCAAGGCGTCGCAGACCAACTTGCCGGCCGCGTGGCCTTTCGCCGAGCGATGAAACGCGCTGTACAAAACGCCCAAAAAGCGGGCGCGCTAGGAATCCGAGTTCAATGCTCAGGACGCCTTGGTGGTTCAGAAATGGCCCGAACCGAGTGGTACCGCGAAGGCAGAGTCCCACTCCACACTCTGAGAGCCGACATCGACTACGGCTTCCGCGAAGCACGCACAACCGCCGGACGAATCGGGGTCAAAGTGTGGTTATACAAAGGCGACATCCTGCCGTACAAGGTGTCCGCTGACGAACGTATAAGCCGAGAAGCGGCGATGGCAGTAGGCGAAACCTCAGGCTCTGTTGAACAAAGCGGCCCTGTTGTNTCCTCNGGTGGACGNAGGCCAGATGCACCCGCAGACGAAATCGAAGAGCCAGCCCCNCTCGTCAAGGAAGCTGATCCTGAGTTTGAAAAGCTCCTAGAAGAAGAAGAGCAGATNGAACGCGCAACACGCGAACAAAGTCAAACGCCCAACTTCAGGCCGGGAGACGACTGACATGTTGATGCCCCGGAANGTAAAGCACCGCAAAGCNCATCGAGGCCGAACAAAAGGTCGAGCTAAAGGTGGAACCACCATCAACTTCGGTGATTTCGGCATTCAAGCCCTAGAGCCAGGATGGATAACAGCGCGACAGATTGAAGCTGCCCGTATCGCTATGACTCGACACGTAAAGCGTGGCGGGAAAGTCTGGATCAACGTCTTTCCAGACAAACCAGTAACTGCGAAACCCGCAGAAACTCGGATGGGATCAGGCAAAGGAAACCCAGAACGCTGGGTGGCCGTAGTAAAGCCAGGAAGAGTCATGTTTGAGCTAGGCGGGGTTGACGCCGCCCTCGCTCACGAAGCCCTTAACCGCGCCATCCAAAAGCTCCCGATCAAGGCACGCGTCATGAGCCGTGAGGAGGCAATCTAATGGCAGCCGCAGCAACTCTTCGTGAACTTGCCGATGACCAGCTAATTGACCAAATAGGCGAACTAAAACAAGAACTGTTCAACCTGCGTTTCCAATTCGCNACAGGCCAATTAGAAAATCCGGCTCGAATGTCGCAAGTTAAGCGAGATATCGCCCGAATAAACACTGTTCTTAGAGAACGCGAAATTGCTGCTGCCGAGGCGGCAACAGTGGAGGAAAATTCATGACTGATACACAAGTCACCTCACAAGAACGTAACGGACGAAAAATCCGGGAAGGGCTAGTCGTTTCCACAGCAATGGAAAAGACCATCGTCGTTGCAGTGACCGAACGCGTTCGCCANGCCCGCTATTTCAAAACAGTTCAACAGACCAAGAAGCTCTACGTACACGACGAGCAAAACGATGCCCGCGCAGGNGACAGAGTTCGAGTTATGGAAACTCGACCCCTGTCAAAGAAAAAGCGATGGCGGCTAGTTGAAATCGTCGAGCGAGCTCGTTGATTCCGGAGTCGATGCAGTGATCCAGCAAGAATCCCGACTTAAAGTCGCCGATAATTCNGGCGCCAGAGAAGTCTTATGCATTCGCGTACTAGGAGGCACAGGCCGACGGTATGCGTCAATTGGTGATGTTTTTGTCGCCACCGTCAAAGACGCTATCCCTGGGGCCGGCGTCAAAAAAGGCGAAGTAGTTCGATGTGTGGTCGTGCGGACACGTAAAGAACGTCGCCGCCCAGATGGCAGCTATATCCGATTTGACGAAAACGCAGCTGTTCTAATTGACGAAAATCGACAACCCCGAGGCACTCGTATCTTTGGCCCGGTNGGTCGCGAACTCCGAGANCAGCGGTTCATGCGAATTGTTTCCCTAGCGCCGGAGGTCCTGTGATGAAAATCAAAAAAGGTGATCTCATCCGAGTCCTGTCCGGTAAAGACAAAGGGACCGAGGGGCATGTAATGGCAGTCAACTCTGAAAGCGGTCGTATCACCGTCGAAGGAGTCCACACAGGTCGAAAACACCAACCACCGACACAGACCAACGATCAAGGTGGAATCATCGATATTGCATTGACCATTGATGCATCCAACGTCGCCGTTGTGTGCCCAAAAACGGGCGAAGCCGGACGCGTTGGATATCGGATCGAAGGTGACGCCAAAGTGCGATACCACAAGAAATCAGGGGAGGAACTGTCGTGAACGCGACACTGATGGAACCCCGCATGAAAGTTCTCTATNGAGAAACTCTTCGAGATCAACTGCAAAATCAGCTAGGTCTTGANAACGTCATGCAAGTACCCAANCTCAGCAAAATNTCNGTGAACTCAGGTGTCGGGGATGCNCTGGTCAACCGAGCTTTTCTNGATAGTGCCGTAGAGGATCTAACCAAGATCACTGGCCAAAAACCNGCGATAACCNGAGCGAAACAATCAATCGCAGGTTTCAAACTCCGAGAAGGAAACGCCATAGGCGCAAAAGTGACTCTTCGAAACAACAGGATGTGGGAGTTCTACGACCGACTCGTGAGTCTCGCTATTCCCAGAATCCGTGACTTCCGAGGACTATCGCCCCGTTCCTTTGATGGACACGGCAATTACACATTTGGAGTTACCGAACAGTTGATTTTCCCAGAAATTAGTTATGACTCAGTTAACAAAATCCGAGGCATGGATATCACACTCGTGACATCAGCCACTAACGACGAACATGGCCGAGCGCTTCTAACAGCACTCGGGTTTCCGTTCCGCACTGAAGGGCAGAACTGATGGCCAAGAAGGCTCTTCGTAATAAACAGCAACGCACCCCCAAGTTCAAGGTCCGCGGATACACACGCTGTCGCCGCTGCGGTCGACCGCGGTCTGTGTATCGCAAATTCGGACTGTGTCGCGTATGTCTCCGCGCAATGGTCCACGCCGGAGAAATTCCGGGCGTAACTAAGGCGAGCTGGTGAGGGGAGGACCACAATGACAATGACTGACCCAATAGCCGACATGCTTACCCGGGTACGCAATGCACACCAGGGATACAAAGACCAAGTAAACATGCCGTCCTCAAAACTCAAGGAATCCCTCGCTGCGATTCTCAAANCAGAGGGCTATATCGCTGATTACCAAATTGCCGAAGCTACNGATCGGCCAGGGCAGACCTTNTCCATTNAGTTGAAGTACACCCCTGACCGGAGCCGCACTATTTCCGGATTGAAGCGAATCTCAAAACCAGGTCTCCGGGTATACACCAAGTCAGACAGTGTCCCCAGAGTCCTCGGAGGGCTCGGTATCGCCGTTTTATCAACCAGTAAAGGCCTAATGACCGACAGAGAAGCACGTCGCAACCACATCGGTGGCGAAATTCTCTGTTACGTCTGGTAGGAGCCAAGCATGTCAAGAGTAGGCAACGCACCCATCACCATCCCAGACGGACTTTCTGTCGAAGTTTCAGCTGGCACAGTCAAAGTTTCGGGAAGCCAAGGCGAACTCAGCAAAGAGATGCCAGAAGGCATCGAAGTCCAAGTTGAAGAATCCGTAGTTACTGTCAGTCGAAACGACGACAGTCGCCAACAGCGTTCCCTTCACGGTTTAGCTCGAGCACTCGTCAACAACATGGTCGAGGGTGTCTCTAATGGCTTCATGAAGGAACTCACCATTGTTGGTGTCGGGTACAGAGCCCAAGCAAAGGGCAACAACGCATTGGAGTTAGCGCTCGGTTTCAGCCACTCAGTCAACGTAGAAGCCCCAGACGGCATCACTTTCGAAGTACCTGAACCGACGATCATCAAAGTCTCAGGTATTGACAAACAACTTGTCGGACAAGTCGCTGCCGATATTCGTGCCCTGAAAAAACCTGAACCCTACAAGGGCAAAGGGATCAGGTACGTCGATGAGTACGTAATTCGCAAAGCTGGCAAGGCCGCAAAGTAGGTATTGAAATGACATCACGNAGCGCACAGCGCCAACGCCGACAGCGCCGAGTTCGCAAAAAGGTCACCGGAACCACCAGCCGACCTCGGCTAAGTGTCTTCAGATCTAACCGGCATATCTCAGCCCAAATCATTGACGATGAGAACGGCCGCACCGTTGCAGCCGCCTCGACCTCCGAAGTCGAGTTACGAGGTGCTACGACNAGCAATAAAGAAGCTGCAGGCAAAGTAGGCGGTCTGCTTGCTGAACGAGCCCAGGCAGCTGGTATTGAATCCGTGGTTTTCGACCGCGGCGGAAACAAGTATCACGGCCGTGTAGCGGCCCTCGCCGACGCAGCCCGCGACGCCGGATTGAAGTTCTAGGAGCTGATCATGACTGATGCCAACGACAATCAAAATCGCCGTAACGACGATCGAGGCAATCGCCGTCGAGACGACCGTCGCCGAGATGACAACCCACGAAACAGTGGAGATGACGGGCTGCGTGAATCACGTGTGATCGACATTAACCGCGTAGCCAAAGTAGTGAAAGGTGGTCGACGGTTCTCGTTCACAGCACTTGTGGTTATCGGTGACGGAGCCGGCCAAGTTGGTCTCGGTTATGGCAAAGCAAAAGAGGTTCCTCTCGCGATCCAAAAAGGGACCGAGGAAGCCAAGAAGAACTTATTCCGTGTACCGCTCGCAGGATCAACAATCGTTCACCCCATTCTCGGTGAAATGGGAGCAGGGCGTGTCCTGCTGAAACCTGCAGCCCCAGGTACCGGAGTGATCGCTGGAGGCGCAGCGCGGGCCATTCTCGAAGAAGCGGGAATTAGTGACGTTTTGGCAAAATCGCTTGGATCTTCTAACCACATCAATGTGGCCAAGGCGACCATTGTTGGACTACAAGGCCTAAAGCGACCTGACGAAATAGCGGAACTACGGGGCCTATCGGCAGAGGAGTGCATCCCCGCAGCCCTATTGGCCGCCTATCGCGAATCAGAACGACAAGCCCACCAGCCGAAACCTGCTGCTGAGGTATCTTCATGAGTGACCTAACAGTTAAACAAATTCGCTCTGCTATCGGTTCGAAACCCAAGCACCGTGGAACTCTCCGAGCATTGGGGTTAGGACGAATAGGAAAGACNAATACCCTGCCCGATAGACCTGAAATTCGAGGAATGATTCANAAGGTCGCCCACCTCATTGATGTAGAGGAAAGCTGAACGAATAGCCATGCTAAAACCACACGACTTACAACCAGCTCCNGGNTCAAAGAAACGGGCCAAGCGCGTTGGCCGCGGCATCGCCGGAAAAGGCGGCAAGACAGCAGGTCGAGGAACCAAGGGGACNAAAGCACGNAGCAAAGTCCCAGTTTGGTACGAAGGTGGACAACTGCCGCTCCAACGTCGACTCCCCAAAATGAAAGGTTTCACCAACCCCTTTAGAGTTGAATACCAACCGATCAACCTAGACACCATTGTCGACTCACAACTTGACGATATTGACCCGGAAGTGCTCTATAAAAAAGGTCTCGTATCGAAGGGCGCGATGGTGAAGATCCTCGGTCGAGGTGAGATTGATCGTCCAGTAACCGTGAAGGCCCATGCCGTATCAAAGAGTGCAGAATCGGCGATAACAGATGCAGGCGGCACTGTAGAGATTCTGCCGCCTACATTTAAGGGACCGCGACCTCCAGCTCGCGGCAACCAGCACACCAACCGATAAACGGGGTTTACCTTGCTCGGGAGTATGCGCAACATCTTTCGTGTNCCNGATCTTCGACTGAAGATCCTGTTCACTATGGCNATCCTNGGCGCTTACCGACTTGGCTCCCAAGTCCCGGTGCCNGGGATTGATTTCGACGCGATTTTGTCGCTTCGAGAGCAAGCGGACCAAACAGGTGGAGTGCTCGCCCTNCTCAATCTTTTCTCAGGCGGNGCGCTGACTAATTTCGCCATCTTCGCCCTNGGGATCATGCCGTACATCACCGCGTCGATCATCATNCAAATTTTGACCGTTGCGATCCCCCGCTTAGAGCAACTGCAACAGCAGGGAGCGGTGGGTCAGAAAAAGATCACCCAGTACACCCGATATTTGACACTTGCAATCGCGTTCATTCAGGCAACTGGTATCACTTTCATATTTGGTCGCGGTCAGGGAACAGCGCTCGGCAATACCAGCGCAGTCATCGTCATCCCAGATTTCACATTTCCCCGCGTGGCACTCGTCATTATTTCGTTGACGGCGGGCACCGCATTACTTATGTGGATGGGTGAGCTCATAAGCCAACGAGGCGTCGGTAATGGGATGTCCCTTCTGATTTTTGCTTCGGTTGTATCGACAATCCCATTTGACGGAGCTCGCCTGCGAGCCGTAGAAGGGAACTTCTATTTAGGGGCTGCCATCTTNGTAGCGGTTGCAATGATGGTCGCGATCGTCTTTATCGAACAGGGCCAGCGTCGTATCCCGGTTCAATTCTCCAAACGCCAAGTGGGGCGCAAAATGTATGGCGGACAAAACACATACATCCCACTCAAGGTCAATCAGTCCGGTGTCATCCCCGTCATATTTGCAAGTTCGATCCTGTTCCTACCGATCTTGCTATCGAACGTGGCGAACTGGGGATGGCTGCAAACCTTCGTGAATGACTATCTCACTCAACCAGACAGCATTGTTTACATCCTCTTCTTCGGCATGCTGATCGTCGGTTTCGCCTATTTCTACACAGCGATTTCNTTTGACCCTGTGCGTCAGGCGGACAATATNCGCAANCAAGGCGGCTTCATACCTGGNGTACGACCNGGACCTCAAACTGAGCGCTACCTCTCCAAGATCCTTAACCGCATTACCTTGCCGGGTGCCTTATTTATCGCGCTNGTTGCTCTCATTCCCACAGTCCTTCTCTCCCTAACAAGTGACCTGGGGTCGATGGGTGGCGGCGGAGCGTCAATCGGCTTTGGTGGCGTGTCGATCCTCATTGCCGCAGGCGTCGCTCTCGAAACGATGAAGCAAGTAGACAGCCAGTTGCTCCAACGCAACTACGAAGGCTTTCTTAAGTAGTCAAGGCATATCTAATGACCCGACTCGTGATCCTCGGTAAACAAGGAGCTGGCAAAGGCACCCAATGCGCGTTGCTCGTTGAGCACTTCGGAATACCCCATATTTCCACCGGGGACATGCTTCGCGCCTCAGTATCTGAAGGCACTGAACTAGGTCTAAAAGCCAAAGCGATCATGGACGCAGGCGATCTAGTTTCCGATGATCTCATTCTTGGCATTGTTGAAGAACGGCTGGCTCAACCAGATGCTGAACACGGATTCCTACTTGACGGGTTCCCTCGGACCGACGCACAAGCACAGGGACTGGTGGAAATGCTCGCGCCTCAGGGCATCGACCTTGCTATCGATATTGAAGTGCCGGACGACGTGGTTACGCAGCGAATGCTTGCTCGCGGTCGAGATGATGACACTCCCGAAGCTATCCAACGACGGCTGCAGCTATATCAAGAAGAAACAGCCCCGCTGTTAGATTTCTTCTCTTCGCGAGNAGTNCTAGCTGCCGTAGACGGGTTAGGAAGCGAACAAGAGGTTCAAAGTCGCATTATTAGCGCGATCGAAAGTCGAGATTGACTATGCCGTGGAGATTGGTGCCTGAAGCCTCGCCCGGTATGCTCTTTCTTCGGCTTGTTGGTCGATCCAATAACGCCGCGTCCGCAATCGGTCGCATTTTCAGGTTTGTATTTCACCTGCGACCCCAGCACCAGGTATCCCAATGAAGGTCCGCCCCAGCGTCAAAAAGATCTGTGACAAGTGCCGAGTCATTCGGCGTCATGGTCGAATTCGCGTGATTTGTCCCAACCCGCGCCACAAGCAGCGACAGGGATAGGAGTTTCTGAACTATGGCCCGTATCGCAGGTGTTGATATACCAAGAGAAAAACGAGTCGAGGTTGCCCTCACTTACATCTATGGAGTTGGACGCACNAGGTCCTCAGACATATGTGAAGCGTTGAACATTGGTCGAGCCACCCGTGTCCGNGACCTAACTGACGAAGAAATTGTCAAAGTACGAAACTTCATAGATGAGAACTACACCGTCGAAGGTGATCTCCGCCGCGACGTAGCGCAAGACATCAAACGCAAAATTGAAATTGGGTGCTTCCAAGGAATTCGTCACCGANGAGGNCTACCGGTCAGAGGGCAACGAACCCATACAAACGCTCGCACCCGAAAGGGACCAAGAAAGACAGTCGCTGGTAAAAAGAAGGTCCTGAAGTGATCGCCGGCAAAGAAAAAGACTGAAAGAAGAACATGTCGGATCCTCAACCAGCAGCACGGCGTCCGCGCCGCAAAGAACGAAAGAATGTCGGCCACGGCGTCGCGCATATCAAGAGTTCGTTCAACAACACCATTATTAGTTTCAGTGACCAAAAAGGAAATGTGGTCTCCTGGGCTTCTGCTGGCAATGTCGGATTCAAAGGCTCACGGAAGTCAACACCGTTCGCTGCGCAACAGGCAGCGGAAGAAGCTGCACGCAAGGCGATGGAACATGGCGTTCGGCGAGTCGATGTGCAGGTCAAGGGCCCCGGGTCGGGCCGGGAAACAGCGATTCGCTCAATCCAGAACGCCGGTATAGAAGTTACTGGCATCAAAGATATGACCCCCGTGCCGCACAACGGATGCCGACCACCCAAGCGACGGAGGGTCTGACACATGTCGCGNTACACAGGACCCAAAGCACGAGTTTCTCGACGATTAGGGATAAACGTTTGGGGTACCGCGGGTGAGACCAAAGCCCTCGAAAATCGACCNTACCCACCAGGTGAACATGGCCGTGGACGTAGACGCAGCCAGAACTCCGAGTTCCTTGTTCAGCTACAGGAAAAACAGAAGGCTCGATTTACCTACGGCATCACAGAAAAACAGTTCCGAAATACATATGACGAAGCGGCAAGACAACGAGGCGTTACAGGTGAAAACCTTCTCCGCCTTCTGGAGCTCAGGCTCGACAACATCGTTTATCGAGCCGGCTGGGCAGCAACCCGCCCGCAGGCACGTCAGTTCGTAAGTCATGGACATATGAACGTCAACGGTCGCCGGGTCAACGTGCCCAGCTTCCGTGCCCGTAAAGGTGATGTGATCGAATTACGGCCCAAGGCTCGTGAAATGGTCACTATCCGATGGAATCTCGACGTCCTCGATCGCGCTGCCCCGATGTGGCTCGACGCTGGCGACAATGGCCAACAGGTCACTGTTCGAGAGGTTCCAACCCGTGAACAAATTGAAATCCCAGTTCGCGAACAGCTCATCGTTGAGTTGTACAGCAAGTAACCCACCCCTGGCCCAATGGAGATATCGTGAGCATGCTCACCATGCAGCGCCCAACAGTTGAAGCCCTCGGAGACGAGCAAGATAATCGGCAGCGATTTGCTATCGGTCCTCTTGAACCAGGTTTCGGTCACACAATTGGCAATTCCCTGCGACGCACCCTGCTGTCGTCGGTGCCTGGTGCGGCTATCACTCAAGTCAAATTCGACGGAGAAGCAGCTCTGCACGAGTTTGCAACCATTGAGGGTGTGGTCGAAGACGTCACCGACCTAATTCTCAACCTGAAAGACGTTGTCTTGACCTGCCACAGCGATGAACCTGTAGCAGTTCGACTCGATGTTTCAGGTCCATGCGATCTCACCGCTGGTGATGTCGACTGGGGAAACGATGTCGAATGTGTTAACCCAGACCTTCACGTGGCAACCTTGAGTAAGGGCGGACGTCTCGCAATGGACATCACTGTCCAAGAAGGACGCGGCTACCTGTCATCAGAAAATCAAGACAGCAGTTCAACTATTGGTGTGATCCCCATCGACGCACTGTTCAGTCCTGTACGACGAGTTTCNCTGGAAGTAGAACCAACCAGAGTTGAACAATCAACAAACTATGATCGACTGATATTAGACATTGACACTGATGGAGCCATGAGCCCAAGAGATGCGCTTGCCTCCGCAGGAGATACGNTGCGCAGCCTCGTCGGACTTATAGCTGACATGAGTGAAGAACCTCTCGGNTTAGAAATCCANGAAATCGCNATCGTCGAGACATCGTCACCNGAACTTGAGNTGCCGATCGAAGACCTAGATTTGAGTGAGCGGCCACGAAATTGCCTTAAACGTGGNCAAGTCAACAGCATTGGTGAACTCCTTGAAAAGAGCATTGATGACCTGATGGCGATCACAAATTTCGGTCAAAAATCGCTNGACGAAGTCGTCCAAAAGCTTGATGAGCGCGGGCTAGCTCTCAAAGGCATGACCCCGACGGTCCAATAGGAGCNTCCTGATGCCAACTCCGAAAAAGGGTCGCCGACTCGGTGGCAGTTCAAGTCACCAACGTTCAATGATGGCGAACTTGGCTGCATCGTTATTTGCAGCTGAAGCCATCGAAACAACTGAAGCTAAAGCTAAGGCACTTCGCCCGTATGCAGAAAAGCTAATTACGAAGGCTAAAAAGGCCAGCGCCGGCTCTAACAGCCTCCACCGACATCGCCAACTTGTCTCCAGTCTTAATGGAGATCAAGAGATGGCCCAAAAGCTGGTCGATGAGATTGGACCCCGATACGAAGATCGGCCGGGCGGGTATACCAGAATTCTCAAGTTAGGTCCGCGCCACGGTGACAACGCTCCCATGGCGCTCATCGAATTGGTCTAAACCCACACCTAGAATTCGGTCATGCCGGAATTAGCGGAACTAGAAACCCTTCGAGCGTTCGACACCCCGACTATTTGTAACGCGATAGAACTTATTGCCCCCGAACGTCGCGTTGAAGGTTTCACAACAGAGCCATTTATCTGCCATGACCCGTCCTTGCCCCCGATGGTCGGGTACGCGCGGACAGCCAAAATCAGGGCAACCAGACCGTCGGGCCGAAACAAGGTCGATGATATGGCGATGCGCATCAACTACTTCAGACACATAGCCGAAGGGCCGGCACCCACCGTCACGGTTATAGAGGACATTGACGAACCAGTTGGCTTTGGCGCCCACTGGGGCGAAGTAAACAGCAACCTTCACAAAGGTCTGGGCTCAGTTGGAGTGGTAACAAACGGTTCGATACGAGATGTTGATATGTGGGCTGAGGGATTCGGGGCTTTAGCTGGTTCGTTAGGACCTTCCCATGGGTGGGTCCATGTTGTCGAATATGCAATTCAGGTCGAAGTTCACGGCATGGTTGTATCGCCGGGTGATCTCATTCATGCAGACCAGCATGGTGCTGTCGTGATTCCNGGCTCTGCGGTCTCAGCCATTAAGAGCACCGTAGATCGTCTTGAAAAAGCGGAAGCGCGTCTAATTGGTCCTTCTCAGCAACCGGAGTTCGATATCGAGGAACTCATTACCATTCTCGACCCTGAAGGCAGAGACCACTAATAGCACTATCCAGCTGCTGTCACCGATTCAGTATCGCGACCAGAACGGAGCAATGTTCCTGGTCGGGCATCGGTGAACTGTCCATCGAGCACTGCTTGTTCACCGTTAATGAACACATGGTGCACGCCTACAGCTTCGCTGTACAGCCGCCAGGCTCCTCCGGGGAGATCTTCGCGGACTTCAATTTCAGCCGGGGCGACTTTGTTTGCATCAAAGATGACCAAATCAGCGCACCAGCCCTCTTCAATACGGCCACGATCTTTGAGCCCGTATAAACGTGCCGGAGCATCGGTGAGCTTTTGTACAGCACTTTCTAGGCTCAGAAGGTTTCTATCTCGAGCTGCCGCAAGTAGATAAGTCGAATAGTTGAATGTCGCCAGGAAATCCAAGTGAGCGCCGGCATCAGACGCTCCTATGAGNCAACGCTCATCGTTCCACAGGNCCTGNCGGAGAGCCCAAGACTCTTCGTTNTCGCCCGCCGCTGGNGGGTACAGGCCGGTTTTCAGATCATCTTCAACGACTATTTCGCATANGGCTTCCCANGGGGTCTTCCCCAATTCCTCAGCGATGTCACCNATGGAGCGACCTTCAAGATGCTTTAAATCCTGTTTCGTTACTTCCCCAACAGTGAGACGTTCCCAACGGGCAACGCCNCGAAANGCGCTTGGCTTTTGAGCGTTTTCGTTCAATTCGCTGCGACGCTCAGGATCGGATAGCAACGCCAGCTTTTCCTNGTTCGATAGAGCCATAGGTTCTGACCAGCCATGCAACGTGTCCAGCAGGAAACCACTNTCAAAAGACAGTCTGCTTTCAGCAGGCATAGGGGCTGTCAACGCTATAACTCGACCACCTTGTTCAGCAGCAAAATCTGAGGCTCGCAACTTTTCTTGGATCACGTCGGCTTGTCGCGCGTTGGCGAAAATCACATTCCAGTTAAGGGGCCTGTCCGCGGCGACTGACATGTCTGTGAGTAACTGGTATACCTCGTCGTCGAATCTCTCGATCGTCGGTATGAATTCGAGAGCCACTGCAGCCGTGTCTTTCAGCACGGAACACAGTTCCACGAGCTCGGTTTCTGAAGCATGACGAGACGGCACAGCATCACCGGCTGCATCATTATGCGTCTTCGCCCAAGAAGAACTGAATCCCAGTCCACCGGCAGCGATGCTTTCAGCCAAAAGTTCTTTCATGGCTGTCAGCTCATCATCGGAGGCGAATTCGCCCACTGATCGTTCACCCATCACAGTTCGACGCAATGCGCTGTGGCCGACCAGAAATCCAGCGTTGGGCATCAAACTGCCGTCGATGGCGTCGAGGTACTCGCCGAACGTCCTCCAATTCCACGGCACCCCTTGTTGAAGCGAAGCGAGAGGCATTCCTTCAACTCTGGCCAGCATTCGCATCATGTAATCGCCATGTTCTGGTTCCAAGGGGGCGATGGTGAACCCACAATTGCCACTTATGACCGTGGTGACACCGTGTAACGGAGAGGGCGACAACGTTGTGTCCCAAAAGACTTGCGCGTCGAAGTGTGTATGAACATCAACAAAGCCAGGAGCTACGACCAAGCCCTCTGCATCGATTTCATGGTTGCCGTTGTCGGATACTTCTCCGATAGCAACTATGCGTCCGTCACGTATAGCGACGTCCGCGGTCTGTCCAGGGTTCCCTGTGCCGTCGACGACGAGTCCGTTTCGGATAACAACATCAAACATCTATACCCTCCCCTACGAATATGAAACTACCGTCCTAGTGGTGACCTTCGCCCAAACTGTCCGAATCGACCTTGCCTACAAGGGGACTGGATTTCGGGGTTTTGCCGAAAATCCAGACGTTCGAACCGTTGGTGGGGAGCTGCGGAAAGCCCTTGAGCAAATACTTGGCGAACCGGTCGAGTTGACGGTTGCTGGTCGAACAGACGCAGGTGTTCATGCGATGGGTCAAGTCGTCTCTTTCCGTAGCAGCAGTCCTCGTCTTGACTGTGAACGTCTCAGAGTTGCCCTGAACGGTATGTGTAGTGCCGATATCCGGATACAGGCAGTGACGCCAGTAGCTGATGATTTCAATGCGCGTTTCTCCGCAACTGAACGCATGTACCACTACTACATTCTGAACTCCCCTCTAGCTGACCCACTTCGCGGTGACATCGAATGGCACATACCCGAGCCGCTCGATGTTGATGCAATGAGTCGCGCTGCGCGTTTGTTTTTAGGCGAACACGACTTCACGTCGTTCTGCCGCCGCCCCAAAGGGCAGCTGGAGCAACCTCTGGTTCGAAACATCCTCTCGTCACGGTGGGTTCCTCAGACACAACAACGAATCCAATTTGAAATTGCGGCGAACGCCTTTTGTCACCAGATGGTCAGATCGCTTACTGGCTTTTGTGTAGCTGTTGGCCTAGGAAAACTTGAACCTGAAGCATTCGAAGCCGTCATAGAAGCAAAAAGTAGGGCTGCTGCGCCACCGATAGCTCCCCCTCACGGGCTGACGTTGAAGCATGTGACCTACGGAGAACCCAGCGAACAAGATCAATAAACAAGAAATCACTNGTTGTTGACGTTTGCCGTTTGAACCATACGCCCGTAGCCTTAAACCTCGGCCACTTCACACCTGCGCCGAGTCAAACTGGAAACAATGATGTTTCAGAAAACTTGAGAGGTTGACGCAGAGTGCGTACCTATTCCCCCAAAGCGAGCGAAATCCAACGCCAATGGTTCGTTGTGGACGCCGAGAACCTTGTACTTGGTCGAATGGCGACNGAAGTAGCNCGTATTCTCCGTGGGAAGCACAAGCCNACCTTTGCCCCGCATCTNGACTGTGGCGACCACGTNATCATCCTTAACGCCGCCAAGGTCGTCCTCACTAACGAAAAAGCCGAAAANAANTTAGTCCANCGCCACTCGGGGTACCCNGGNGGNCTTAAGTCNCAAACATACGCTGACTTACTCGAACGGCAACCCGAAGANGCCATTCGCAGAACCATNAAAGGCATGCTCCCCAGCAANCGTCTNGGNGCTCANATGCTCACCAAGTTGAAGGTATATGCCGGTTCAGAACACCCACATTCTGCGCAGCAACCAGAAGTCCTGACCATAGAAAACGCCATAGCGAAAGCTTGAGAACAACAGATAAATGACTGCTCCACTTACCCAGACAACAGGCAGACGCAAAGAAGCCGTCGCTCGAGTTCGGCTTCGACCAGGCACCGGTGTGATTACCTGCAACAAACGGTCCTTCGATGACTATTTCACTTCTTCAGTCCACCGGCTGTTGGTTACCGAACCTCTCCGTCTCCTGGAACAGGTTGAGGCATATGACATAGACGCGACCCTCGACGGAGGCGGTCCGGCAGGTCAAGCAGGCGCTCTCAGACTCGGAATCGCACGAGCGCTCATCGAACTAGATCCGGAACAACGCCCTGTGCTTAAAGCTGCTGGACTGCTCACTAGGGACGCTCGAGCTAAAGAGAGCAAGAAGTATGGCCTCAAGAAAGCTCGTAAGGCACCGCAGTACTCCAAGCGGTAAATCTTGAAGGAGTCGACATGACACTGTCATTCGGCACCGATGGCGTTCGTGGCCCCGCGCCCGACATACTCAACCAAAGATTTGTCACGTGTCTCGCAACAGCCGCGAGCGAAGTACTGTCCGCTGACCGGTGGATCATTGGACGCGACACCCGCGAATCAGGGCCCGCGTTGTCTGAAGCAGTCATGTCGGCAATTAGCAACAATGGCCTGACCGCAGTCAACGCTGGTGTAATCCCGACACCCGTCGTCGCGTATTTGTCGAACGTCGAAAACTCAGGAGGTGTCGTAGTTTCGGCGTCCCACAACCTCTGGACCGACAACGGTGTGAAAATCTTTGCTCCCGGAGGCCGAAAACTTCGCGACGAAGAACAATCGATGATCGAAAAACGGTTGAACGAACTCCTCACGGGCACACCAGTCACAACTCAACAAAGCTCGAACCCGACACAACATGCCGATCCGACTGACGCATGGATCAACTCGATTATTGACGCCTTGGAAGACAGAACGCTTGAAGGAGCGCATCTTGTTGTCGATTGTGCGAACGGATCCGCTTCTCACGTCGCCGAGCCGCTCTTTCGTGAACTCGGTGCCCGAGTTGACGTCATTAACAATGAACCCGATGGACGAAATATC
>PAVP01000019.1 GCA_002713975.1 Acidimicrobiaceae bacterium
TGCCGATGTCTGGGTAGTGCTCGAATACAGCCAAATTTGTGGAAGCGGTGCAACGCACTCCGTACTCGTCAAGGACATCCAACATCCGCCAGAAACCAACCCGATTCCCGTAGTCACGATGGGAGTAGCCCTGGACCTCGGGATGAGGTGATCGAGGCCAAGGGTTTCGACGAGGATCCCGCGGAGGAAGGTATTCGTAGTGCTCAATATTGGGCGCGATCCACAACGCTATTTTGGCTTCATCGGGCCACGATATTTTGGGACGATCCGCCATTGGCAAATAGTCAACGCGATGTGGAGGTAAGGCCATACCAGAACCGTAGTCAGAACCACTGCTGTAGGGGGACTATCGTCACAAGTGGCGAGCTGGAGTCGCAGAGGGGGTACGCGTGCTTAGTGATTACAGGGTTCTAGACCTAACCGATGAGCGTGGTCATCTAGCGGCATTCATTCTCGCTCAAATGGGGGCGGAGGTTATCTCTATCGAACCACCGGCGGGATCTAGTGCACGCCGACTCGCACCGTTTGCCGAAGGAATCGATGACGGTGAACACTCCCTTCACCATTGGGCGTATAACCGCGGCAAAAAAAGTGTTGTCTTGGATTTGGATACGCCCGACGGTATTAGTCAACTTCGGCGTCTCATAACGGGCGCCGACGTTATGTTCGACTCGTTTGATCCCGGAGTTATGGATTCGCTGGGCCTTACTCCCTCAGAAATCGCTGAACTTAACCCCCAAATGATTGACGTCTCTATTACGGCATTTGGTGGTGATGGTCCCAAAGCGAACTGGGAACACAGCGACCTTACGCTGCAAGCAGCTGCTGGAAATATGGCGTTGACGGGTGACGANGACCGATCNCCGCTNCGAGCNGGAGGNACCCTGCCNCAAGCATTTGGCAATGCCGCGTCTGAGGCGGCCGGAGCGGCGCTGATAGCNCTATTTGAACGACAGTCGACATCAGGGCTGGGACAGCACATNGATGTATCGGCGCAACANTCGATGAACCAGTGCACTCAGTCGAACTCGTTAGCCACTCCGTTGGGAGCGACACCGCCTACCAGGCTTGCCGGTGGAGTGGAACTTGGGGGGATTCGCATCCAAGTTATGTGGCCGTGTTTAGACGGTTTTGCCTCAGTCAGCTTCCTGTTTGGGCCGGCATTCGGCCCCTTCACATCAAATCTTATGACTTGGGTCTGTGAGGAGGGTTTCTGTGACGAAGCCACCAGGGACAAGGATTGGGTCGAATATGCGATGATGCTTATCGACGGCCGAGAATCGGCTGAGGAGTACCAAAGAGTTAAAGACATCCTCACCGCATTCTTCGCGACTAAGACCAAAGCTGAGCTTTTGGAGGCGGCGATGAAACGCCGCGTCCTAATCACTCCAGTCACCACGACCGAAGAAGTGGTGAACAGCGAACAACTCGACTTTCGTGGCTATTGGGAATCGGTTACGCATGACGACGGCTCGACAGTTCATTATCCAGGAGCGTTCGCTAAATTCGCTGAAACCCCGTTGCAGGTCCTAGCNGAAGCNCCNCGCCTCGGNGAACACACNGTGCAGGTNTTAAANGAGCCNGACCGCAGCGCAGACATTGCNATNAGCGAACCCATNGCNTCGACGGCACTTCCTCTTNAAGGGGTAAAGGTTTTGGATTTTATGTGGGCTATGGCCGGGCCGGCTGCNTCNCGAGTNTTAGCTGACTACGGTGCTGAAATCATTCGCGTGGAATCCGCTAACAAACTCGATGCCGTTCGAAGCCTCTCGCCCTTTCCGGGTGATGTCGCAGACCCTGATAAGTCGGGCATCTATCACAACATGAACGCTGGAAAGCGAGGACTTACCCTCGATATGGCCAAGCCGGGGGCTATTGATGTCATATGGGACCTGATCGACTGGGCTGANGTGGTGCTCGAATCGTTCTCTCCAAAAGCGATGACCGCCTGGGATATCGATTATGAACAGGTCCAGAAGCGGCGACCCGACATCATTATGGCGTCAAGCTGCCTCATGGGNCAGACAGGTCCCCTGGCCATGTTGGCTGGCTTTGGGACTATGGCGGCAGCAATATCGGGTTTCTTTTATCCGGTTGGGTGGACAGACCGAGCACCGACCGGTCCGTACAGCGCATATACCGATTACACCTCACCGCGTTGGCTTGTTGCATCCGTTATGGGAGCACTTGAACATAAGAGGCGAACAGGTCAAGGTCAATACATAGATCTGTCTCAGGCAGAAGCGGCTTTNCATCTNATGACGCCAGCGCTTCTCGAATATTCGGTGAACGGAAATGTGTGGGAGCGAGACGGGAACCGGGACATTGTTTTCGCCCCACAGGGTGGCTACCGGACCAGCGGAAATGACAACTGGATAGCGATCTCATGCAAAGACGACAACCAGTGGCAGTCTTTGGCAGGAGAGATGAATCGCGGTGACCTTTCACATCTCACTGTTGACGAACGACACGCTCAACACGATGAACTCGATTCCATTATTTCCNCGTGGGCTNTGGAACAAGAAGGTGTGGANCTGATGGAGAGACTTCAAGCCCTTGGGGTNGCAGCGCANATCGTNCAAAACTCACCTGAACTAGTTGCCGACNAACAAATGACGCATCGNGGCTGCTTCGTCGAAGTGGCTCACGCGAGCCATGACCCTTTCTTTGTGGATGGGACTCGCTTCCACATGTCACGCACTCCGGCCGAAGTGACGCACGCTGGCCCGATTTTTGGTGAGCACAGCTTTGAGGTTCTGATGGAGTGCGCTGGTTACGATCCGGACCAGATTGCAGATCTGGCAGTGGCTGAATTGCTCGAATAACTCGAACGAAGACCTACCAGGTGTCGATCATCGGGCGTTTCTTGCCCTCCCGAGGNTCTGTTTTGGGNGCNGCNCGCAANGCCATCGATACCCATGTNCGAGTTTCTGACGGATCAATNACATCATCCAACTCAAANAAGGTNGCTGTGCTGACTGCTTTGCCGTTCTCGTACAGTTTCGCCACCATCTNNTCGTAATANGCGATTCGTTCGTCTGGGTCCTCTATAGATTCAAGTTCTTTGCGGTAGCCGAGCTTGACGAAACCTTCCAGCCCCATTCCACCGAACTCGCCGGTGGGCCATGCCACACAAAACACAGGTGCNTTGAAACTNCCTCCGGCCATTGCTTGAGCNCCGAGCCCATACCCTTTNCGNAGGACGACAGTCATGAACGGAACNGTNACGCTGGCTGANGTGACGAACATTCTGCTTGCGTGTCGAACCGTAGCTTCATACTCAGCTTGAGGGCCGACCATGATTCCCGGTGTGTCACACAAAAAGATCAAAGGGATGTCGTGGGCATCGCAGAGCTGCATAAATCTGCTGCCCTTATCTCCAACGTCGGCNTCTATAGCGCCGCCCAGNTGATGNTTGTTATTGGCGATGATTCCNACNGGGCGNCCTTCGATCCGACCCAAAGTGGTNACACAACCAGGNCCCCAACCTTTGCGGATTTCCAANGTTGAGTCGACNTCGCACATCGTGTCGATTACTTCACGAACGTCGTAAGCNCGNAGACGGTTTTCAGGGACGATGTGCCNTAATAAACGCTGATCTGGTGCTTCCCAGTCATCNACTGGTCCCTGGAAATAAGAAAGATANTTCTTTGCGACATCCATCGCTTCATCCTCATCGTCAACGAGGATGTCGATGACACCGTTGGGATATTGAACTTCTACAGGCCCCACCTCTTCGGGGCGAAATACGCCCAATCCGCCACCTTCGATCATTGCCGGGCCACCAATCCCGATGTTGGACCCTTTGGTAGCAATGATCACGTCGCAACAGCCGAGTAACACGGCGTTACCAGCGAAGCATCGACCGTTTGTGACACCAACTAATGGCACTAAACCAGAGAGTTTGGCGAAGAAAGTAAAAGCCCAACAGTCAAGTCCAGCTCCTCCCATCGTGTCTGTGTCACCTGGGCGCCCACCGCCTCCTTCGGCTAATAAGACCGTTGGGAGTTGGTTTTGTTCTGCCAATTCGAAAAGTCGATCCTTTTTGCGGTGATTTTGAAGGCCTTGAGTGCCAGCTAGAACCATGTAGTCGTAGGACATGACCATTGTCTGCGCATCGTCGTCACCGAATAAATCGCCGTTTACGCTCCCGATTCCTGCGACCATGCCGTCACCTTGAGTGTTGTCGATGAGGTCATCAAGGCTTCGCCGTCTCCGTTGCGCAGCGACCATTAATGGGCCATATTCGACGAAGGTGCCATCGTCTACCAGGCGAGACAAGTTTTCGCGGGCGGTTCGGTGACCTCTGCCATGCCTTTTCTCCACGGCTACCGGTTTCGCCTCATCCATTCCCTTGTAGTGTCGGTCGAACACTTCCTGCAGATCCGGCCGAATGAAGTCAAGGTCGACTGTTGCTTGAGTTTCGTCACTTTCAATGTCGAGATCGGCTTCTTCGATAAAGAGAAGCGCATGGCCTTCATAGATGGTGTCACCTTCGCTAACACCTAAAGAACGAACAATTCCTGTCATGGTCGACGCAATGACGTGTTCCATTTTCATGGCTTCCATAACGGCAACTGGTTGGCCGATGGCTACCTCATCTCCGGGGGTTACAGAGATTGAGATAATCGTGCCTTGCAGCGGAGCTTCAACCGGTCGACTGCCGTCAGGACCAACACTTGTTGATATCTCGCTGTTAGCTGAAGAAGAGTCAGTATTTCTTTCGTCTATATCGCCATGCTGCAGAACGGCTAATGGGTCGTTACTGACCTGAGCTCCTGCAAGCGAAGCATTGGTGTCCTCGTCGGTCGATAAGGAAGACCACCGATCTGATGAAATGAGTTTGGCTTCTTCAACCAGCTCAGCAGCAAATGTGTTGATGAAGCCGGTCGTCACTTCGTTTGTTCGTACCTCTGGCCGGTCGAGCAAAGCGAGAAGGTACGTGATGTTGGTAAGAACTCCCTCTAACCGAAACTCACCGAGAGCACGCCTAACTTTCCGGACAGCGTCTTCATAGTCACTTGTAGGGGAGTATCCGATGACCTTTGCAATCAAAGAATCGAAATTCGGGTTTGTTGCATAGCCCTGATANCCATAGGAGTCNGTTCTCACTCCCGGACCACTCGGAGTCTCAAANGCTGAGATGGTTCCTCCNGCNGGGCGAGCCACACCCTCCTCGGTCATTGTTTCGGTGTTGACGCGACACTGAATCGCAAACCCCCTAGCTTGAGGCACCTGATCTTGTTGAAGACCTAGATCACCTAATGATGATCCGCCCGCCACGAGAATCTGGCTCCGAACTAAATCAACTCCGGTTACTTCTTCGGTAACGGTGTGTTCCACCTGCAGGCGAGCGTTGGTTTCAATGAAAGCAATATTCGTGGGGTTGGTTGCATCGACTAAGAATTCCCAAGTACCCAACCCGCGGTATCCGACTTCGGCAGCCATTCGTGTAGCAGCGTCAGTTAATAAGTCGCGGACTTCTTCAGTGATTGAAGGTGAGGGAGCGACCTCAATGATTTTCTGGTTTTGTCGTTGGAGGGTGCATTCTCGTTCACCCAGATGGGCCACTAACTTGCCATCCCCGATGATTTGAACTTCAACATGTCGCGCTGCCTCGATGAGCTTTTCAGCGTAAAGGTCGCCGATTCCGAACGCCGATTGCGCTTCACTTTGGCATCGTTCGAAAATTGCGGGGACATCCTGACCGCTACGNACCTCGCGCATTCCTCTACCGCCGCCNCCNGCCACNGCCTTGACCATGATGGCCCCATGTTCAGCTAGAAACTCTTCAATTTCTTCTGAGTTNGCGGCGCCCGCAGTTGCTGGGACTACTGGAACATCAAGCTGGGTNGCGAGGTTCCTTGCCGACAATTTGTCGCCAAACAAAGCAAGTTGGTGAGAATGTGGGCCCACAAATGTGATGCCTTCATTTTCCATTGCACGAGCAAAGTCTGCGTTCTCAGCGAGAAAGCCGTATCCAGGGTGAACAGCGTCACAACCATTAGAAATGGCCACTGCAACAATTTGGTCGATGTCGAGATAGGCGGCTGCACCGCTGCCTTCAAGCCCTACTGAAGCGTCGGCTACTTGCGTGTGTAGAGACAGGTGATCATCGGAACTGAAAGTAGCCACGCTTACAATTCCGAGGTCCCCGGCGGCGCGAGCTATTCGCACGGCGATTTCACCACGGTTCGCTATCAGGAGCTTTTCGATAGGCATTAGTACCTCTCCACGGATGCTTTTCTATGCCCGTTCTACAACATGTAGGCCCTGTTTTTCTTGCTCAGTCCTTCGGAAGTAAGGGAAGAATCACGGCGACCTGCCGGACAAGAGCGACTTCGGTCCCATGAGCATCAATGAACAGCGCATCAGTCGTGGACCAAGGTTTGCCTTTCTTGACTTCCACCTCACCCCACCTTCCGGCTACCACGACTTCCCCGTCAGCGGAAAAACTGTTTAGGTGCTGCACCCTGCCTGAGGCATGCACTCCTGCCGGCATCCGATACGAATGTCTAATCAACGGAGTCATCTGGCCTAAAACCCACGAAGGGTGAACTAGCGGAGCATCACCAGAAGTCCATGTGGCATCGTCATCGTGAATTCGCTCACTCATCCAAACTCTTGCGTCACTAGCAGTTAAGGGAACTGACATTGGGGGATAATCGATGTCACTTGGAATGTCGTTCAGTCCAAGAAAGGGTCTGCTTTCCGGCTCAGGCACAGGGGTCCGCTCAGTGGGAAGTATGAACTCGTTTATCCACGGAGCATCACCTAACCCGATAGTCCCTTCGATGGTTACGCGACCATCGGAGACAACTCTTTGAGTTATCAACCCCACGTCAGGATCTTCTGGGGAAGGAATCACTTCGGTGAGAAGTTCATCACCCGCGTACACAGGTCTAGGTAAACGAAACTCGCACCACCCATGTGAGAGCCATGCATCACCGAGAGAATCGAGAATTGCTGGAACCATCCAACCGTAGGTATGGATTCCGGCAACAATGCCTCCCGCATACCCGTAGCTGACAGCGCTTTCGTCGTGTATGGGGTTCGCAGCTGAAACCTCAGGGGGATCAGCGACAGCTAATCGAGTGCACGAAGCCGAGGCTACCGTCATAGTTGTGACCCTAAATTGCGGTCGAACAGAGAATGCAACAGTTCCCAATGTCGTTCGGAAGCGACCTTGTCGTATTTAGGTCGTTGCGGAAAAACGAAACCGTGATGGACACCTTCGATCCACTCCGCGCAATAGGAAACCTCGGCATCTTCCAAAGCTTCTGTGAGTCGATCGAAATGGGGTCGGTCGACCCAGTCGTCGAACTCAGCAGCCAGAACCAGAATCTCGCCGGTCATTTCAGCTGCTCGTTTATGGGGAGAGTCATCGGCGTCAATAGCGAGCCGAACTCCGTGGATTGACGCGGCAGCTTTAATTCTCTTCGGGTATTCAGCAGCNAGCCATAAAGCAAACGGTCCACTCATGCAGTACCCGGTAACCCCAACATTGTCTGCGTCTGCTGAGCCATCAGATTCGGCATGNTCCAGCAGCTTAGAAGCATCCCTAGCGACCATAGCGTTGCCCAGATTTCCCATTAAGTGCGCCATGTGCTTCGCGCTGGCTGGGTCCTCTCGGTGAACTGTGAAGGAAGGGACATCGCGGTAATACAGGTTGGGCAACATGACGTAATAACCCGTGGCCGCGATTCGTCTAGCCATGTCATGGAGCTCCTCTCGTTTGCCTGGCGCGTCCATCAAGAACAACACCACCGGGAAAGGCCCATCCGATTCGGGACGAACGATAAAGGTAGACATCTCACCTTCGTCTGTTTCGATCGTTAAGTGTTCTTCGAGCATTACTTTGAGTCCCCGAGTTCCCAGCCCATGGTGCGGGCCGCGTAGAGAGTGTCGGTGTATTCCTCCATGCGAGTTATTTGGTTAGCTTCGCAGGANTACACCCAACANTATTGATTGTCATAAGGGAGACCCTTGGCCCTNGTCGTNGCAGTCAGCCTTTGTTGAACCGCTGCANTTCCACCATCGACGATCATGCTCCGAATTTCCAAAGCGAANGGCTCTGAAATATCAAAGGTGTCTTTAATCGTTCGACCNCCCAATTCGGCGGCCACCGCTTCTCTNCCTCGAACGACNCCNTCCNNGTCGGATCCCCCTGCNCCGTTCGCTCCGGCTGTNACNGGAAGCTGCCANACAACGTCATCGCTGAGACAACTCCGGAGATCATCGCGATCACCATGNGTCAAGGCCTTGTANTACCGCTCGATTAATGCTCGTGTTTCTTCAGTCTTCATCCTTGTAGTCCACCATGTCTGACGAGTCGATGCTGTCTTGCCTACGATCGAACCATGCAACCACTTGATTTCACTCCTGAGTATTTCCTNTATGAGGTGACTCGGCCGCACGTCGCAAAGATAACTATNAACCGACCGGAGGTTAGAAATGCCATNAACACTCCTGCCCATAAAGAATGGAGCGATCTNCTCGACCACGCTGCNAACGATGACGACGTATGGATCGTGGTCGTNACAGGAANTGGNGACAGGGCCTTCTGCGCNGGNCGTGATCTGAAATATCTNACACAGATTCAACACTCCTCAGAAGATGAGAAGAGAGCTGACGCTGANTTGATGAAANCGGTNACCAAACTGATTGAACGTTTCGACTANCCNAAGCCTCTCATCGCGCGAGTTAACGGCATAGCACTCGGCGGTGGTTTNGAAGTGGCAATGGCATGTGACCTGGTGGTTGCGGCAGANCATGTGGAATTCGGACTACCNGAGCCCCGACGNGGCATTTACGCCGGTGGCGGCGGCGTTCATCGACTNCCGCGGCAAATCCCATTGAAATTNGCTATGGAGTACNTGCTGACTAGCAAATCAATGACAGCGCAACGAGCTCTCGAAATCGGAATTGTCAACAAAGTGGTGGCATATTCCGATTTAGACGCAGCAGTCGACGAGTTGATCGACGACATACTGCTTGGAGCCCCGCTGTCTATTCGAGCAACGAAACAGTCAGCGACCCGTGGTATGGACCACCCACTAAGAGAGGCCTTTTACGGGGAATACCCAGCTGTTGTCTCAATGATGGCAAGCGAGGACGCACGAGAGGGTCCCAAAGCCTTCGCAGAAAAACGGTCCCCGACGTGGAAAGGTCGCTGAGAANNNTTNCNTCAATGACGAGCAGCGTTTGATTGTCCTAGAACTATCAACGCCAACGCNAACAGCACTATCCCCATTCCGAGGAACTGAAGCGCAACCACATCCTCGCTGAGGAAAACCCATGCCATCACTGTTGCAGTCACCGGAATAGCCAAAGTCAAGGTTGAACCAAACCAAACCGGTATGCGAACCAAGGCCCAGTTCATCAACATGTGAGAGGCGAACCCCGGGCCTATGGAAAGAATTATTAGCCAGATCCATGCNTTACCTGACGGCACGTCGAAAACTTGCCCTGAAGCCAGAGCGAAAGGTGTCGCAAATAAGGCACAAACAACCGCAGTCGCTCCGGTGTACTGCGATGACTCGATTTTGCGGCTGCTTAATTTCGAGAACACGAAATACAAAGTCCAAGCCACCACCGTCGCCACAGACAAGAGATCCCCAGCGGGACTCCAACCCTGAACACCCGTCGAACCAAACATCACGATNATGACCCCACAAATGGCGACCATCGCCAAGAGCCAGTCATGACGTCTCGGTCGTTCACCAAATAGCCGGCCAGCGATCAACAACATAAGTAATGGCTGACATGACCCGATCACTGTTGCGTTCGCGACCGTCGTCAGACGTAGGGCAGAGAAGAAGAGCATTATGTCTGCTCCTAANGCGACCCCGCCCTTCCAAGAGACCCGGAACGATTCCCTCTTCAAAGGTGTCCCTCGGATCTTCAAGAAAAGGACCACTATTACGGCATAGATCCACATTCTCCAGAAGACAACCGCTAACGCCCCTAACTCGGTGATGCCCTTTGCGATCACTCCAGAGGCAGCCCACCCCACCATCGCGATTGCCGCGGCGGGGATGCCGTGCTTGCGATCATCTTGTTCGATAGTCACTCGACAATTAATTTCACGGCGCGGCCCACTGAGATGTTGTTTACCTGATCAGAATGCCACCCAAGACAATCATGTGGACGACCATCAAACAGAGAAGCCCTAAATATCTAGTAACCGGTTAGCTTCGGATGGTCCCGGAAATGGTCCAACGCACCCGGGTCGTCAATAGCTTCGATGTTCTTAACCTCGCGGCCGTGAATAACATCACGCACTGCTAACTCAACTAGCTTGCCGCTGCGTGTCCTAGGGATCACCGGGACTTGGGCAACCACCGCAGGCATATGTCGAGGTGAGGCACCGACACGTATCTGATTACGAATCCTCTGCGTTAATTCATCATCAAGCACTAGTTCCTCGCGAAGCCGAACGAACAAAACGACTCGAGTGTCGGATTCGAACTGTTGACCGACAACGATGCTCTCCAGCACTTCGTCAATCAGATCTACCTGCCGATAAATCTCAGCGGTTCCTATCCGCACTCCGCCTGGGTTCAGCGTCGCATCGGATCTACCCCCAATGACCATTCCTCTTTGAGGAGTCCATTCGGCGAAGTCCCCGTGGTGCCAGACACCAGCGAAACGTTCAAAGTAAGCGCCGTGATATTTGCTTCTGTCTGGATCGTCCCAAAATTCGAGTGGCATTGAAGGAAAGGAGTTGCAGCACACCAGTTCACCTTGCGAACCTTCCATAAGCCGCCTTCCATCATCATCAAAAACAGCGACATCCATACCTAACGCAGGGGCCTGAATTTCTCCCCGGTAAACAGCGCTAGTTGGGTCTCCAATAACAAAACATCCGCAAATATCAGTGCCTCCTGAGAACGAAGCAAGATGGACATCTGGTTTGACAGCGTTATAAACCCAGTCGAAACCTTCGGGGGCCAGAGGTGAACCGGTAGAAGTAATTGTTTCCACGCTTGTGAGGTCGTGCGTATCGCAAGGACGTAGCCCCTCTTTCATAGCGGCTTCAATGAACTTTGCGCTGACGCCGAAAAGCCGAGGTTGTAGGTCATCGGCGATGTCAAATAGACGAGAGGGGCCGGGAAAGAAAGGCGAACCGTCATACAAAATCAACGAGACACCACTCGCCAGACCTCCAACGAGCCAATTCCACATCATCCATCCGGTCGTTGTGAAGTACATCAACCGATCCCCAGGTTTCAGATCGCAGTGCAGTAGATGTTCAGACCAATGCTTAAGTAACACCCCTCCAGCCCGATGAACGATGCATTTAGGTTTGCCGGTCGTACCCGATGAGTACAGGACATAGATCGGATGATCGAACCCTAAGCGAACGAAGTCAGGGGCCCGTTCTTCTGTATCTTCGAGCCACTCTGCGTACTCCACCGCACCGGGAACAGAGGACTTAATTGCTGCACCGTCGTAGCTCACCAAGACGACCCGGTTCAGTGAAGGTAGTTGTTCAACGATTTGTGCGACCTTTTCCGTGGTGTCGTGCCGCACGCCTGAATAAAGGTAGCTATCGGTGGCGACAAGAACTTTAGGTTCGATTTGTCCGAAACGGTCAACCACCCCAGCGGTTCCGAAGTCTGGACTGGTCGACGAATAAATCGCTCCAATGCTCGCCGCGGCCAGAAATACGATGACCGCCTCAGGGCTGTTAGGTAGAAGCGTTGCCACTCGGTCGCCCGGCCCCACCCCCTCGGATCTAAGAGCTTGTTGAACACGTCCGACAGCAAGGTTCAGTTCCTGGAACGTCAATGAGCGCTCAACAACGTTCTCACCTCGATACATGAGGGCAAGTTCGTCTCCGGACCGTCTTAAGTAGTTTTCAGCCAAGTTGAGTGTTGCGTCCGGAAAAAACTTTGAATCAGCTACTCCGAGGTCGATGAAGTCAGTTTCGCCGAGGTCACCGACGCCAGAAGCAAAGTCCCATACTGCTCTCCAGAAAGAGATATTTTCATTTACCGACCAGCGATGGAGATCACCGTAGGAATGGACCTCTAGAGGAAATCCCACCGATTGGGCAAAAGTCCACAGGTTAGAAGTCTCGCGTCGCGTCGAACTTGGAGTCCAAAGAGGATCGGTCACAGTCCCTCCGAGAGGATGCGGATCCCGTTTACGGTAGCCGCCAATCTGATTCAACCAGAAGTACCCGGCCGTGGCGGTGTAGGGTCGCCGACATGAGGGGAATTTGTGACGATCTTGATGGAGAAACAGAAGCGCTACGCGAAGTGGTCGCTGGTCTGACCGAAGACGAATGGAGACTGCCGACACCGGCGGAGGGTTGGGACACCCACGAAACCATTATTCATTTAGGTATGGCAGATGTAGCGGCCAGTCTCGCTGCGCTGGATCCAGAGAATTTTGAAGCAACCAAAGAACAAATGCTGAAAGGTGACGGAGACCTGCACAGCTTCGGAGGTCTCGACGTTCGCTCAATGAGTGGCGCCGATCTGTGGAACTGGTTCGCCGATGAACGTAATCGGATGACCGAAGCTTTTAGGGCACTCGAACCCAAAGACCGCATTCCGTGGTTCGGGCCAGACATGAGTGCCCTGTCTTTTGCNACAGCTCGACTAATGGAGACCTGGTCCCATGGCCACGATGTTGCTGACACGTTCGGTGCTGAGTACCCGCGCACGGAACGCCTACGACATGTGGCCCACATTGGGGTAACGACTCGGGGATGGAGCTATGTCAACAGAGGTCTACAAGCTCCAGAGACACCGGTTCGAGTGGAGTTAACATCGCCCGACGGAGAACTATGGGAGTGGGGCCCTGAAAACTCAGAAGAGATGGTCGCTGCTGATGCTTATGAGTTCTGCCTCGTTGTCACACAACGACGGCGAGCCAGAGAAGCAGAACTGGACATCCGNGGCGACTTGGCCGCAGAGTGGATGGAAATAGCTCAGGCATTCGCCGGTCCAGCGACCGATGCGCCTGAAGGGCGCGTCGGTGGATAGCTCCAGTTAATCCGATGCTGATTGTCGGTCTTACAGGCGGAATGGGAGTGGGTAAGTCCACTGTCGCGGGCCTTTTGTCTGAACTTGGCGCCGAGATCATCGACGTTGACGCACTTGGTCGCAAGATTCTCGAACCGGGTGGACTGGCAGTACCGGCAGTTATCGAGCGTTTCGGAGCAAATGTTGCGGGCACCGACGGAGGCATCAACCGGGCTGCATTAGCGGAAATAGTCTTCGGCGACGAGGACCATTTGACTGCCCTCGAAGAGATCTCTCACCCAGCTATCAATGAGTTGATGGATCAAACAGTGGATGCGTTGGAAGCAGCTGATGCCATCGTCATCTATGACATGGCGGTTCTTGTTGAAAGTCGCCTTGGCTATGCCACCAAATACCCCTACGAAGTTGTCGTAGTCGTTGAGGCCCCCATGGCTGAACGACTAGAGCGCCTCCGCAGCCAACGGGGCATAGAGCAAGATGATGCTCTTGCTCGCATCGAGTCACAGGCATCAGATGAGCAACGAAGAGCTGTAGCTCAGTTCATCATCGCGAACGGAGGCGACCTTGCCGCCCTGAGAGATGCCACGAACCAATTGTGGGGTCAACTAGAAAAGCTCCTAGCGTCGAAACACTCCTAACATGACTCGGTCTTACCCTCCCAAACACCATATTCTCCGTCATCTACGGCTCAGACATCTAGTGGATGATGGAGGCAAGGTAAGCGCAACCATGCCAATTCTGCCTGACCTACTTGATCAAGGAGGCTGGCTTCGACTGGGTGCGATCGCCACTCTCGTTGACTCCGTTGCTGGACATCACGGTGTGTTACAAGTTGAACCAGACTGGGTCGCAACGTTGCAACTAGGAACAGTAATTAGACGACAGGCCGAAGGTGCTGAAGTAACCGCAGAGTGTCGACCGCTGCGGGTCGGGAGAAACAATGTGGTCACAGAAACCTACATCAGTGACAATCTCGGCGAGGTTGCGCGATCCACATGTACCTACGCGCGACTACCAGCGCGTAGCGACAACCCGAGTGTAGGAACCGCTAAGGGGCGCACTGTCGACTACGCNGAGGAGGAAGAGGAAGNGCNGCGTCCAATGCTCAACGATTATCTGCGAATCACAACNGACCCAGATCAACCCGTAATAGAACTGCCNCACCATTCCCGCATCTACAACTCGTTTGGCTCAATTCAAGGCGGCGCAGTAGCGGTATTGGTGGACGCGATGGCAACACACCTAGGTTTTCTGACAGCAGGTGTGCCGATGCGGTGCGTCGACGCAGAAGTTCACTACTTAGCCCAAGCCAAATCAGGTCCCTTCAGAGTTGAAGGAGAGCTGCTGCGAGTAGACCAAAACGCAGTTACGAGCAGAGTCAGAATCATCGACACCGGAAATGATGATCGACTACTAGACATAGCGACAGCGACAGCGAAAGCAATCGAATAGATGATGGGGAGCCTCATATGGATCTCGGGCTAGTAGGCAAAGTGGTGCTCATCTCCGGTTCCTATCGTGGAACAGGAGCAGGGACAGCAAAAATCCTTGCCGACGAAGGCGCCACGGTCGCAGTTCACGGACACGAAGAAGGACAAGCAAACACCGTGGCCGAAGAAATTCGTTCCCAGGGTGGGCAAGCAATAGCAGTGCACGGAAGTCTTTTAACAGCAGAGAGTGTGGAGTCGATTGTTTCCGATATAGAACAAAGTTGTGGGCCAATAGACGTTCTGGTCAACAACTACGGGGCGCCAGCGAGAACGACGTGGAGTGACCCTGCAGAAGGATGGCATGACGCTTGGGAGACAAACGTCGTTTCGGGGGTTCGCCTAACACAGCGCGTCCTCCCTGCGATGAAGACACGTGGTTGGGGACGAATCATTTTTCTTGGGACCATAGGCACAGAAAAGCCAGGTAAAGAAAACCCTGACTATTACGCCTCGAAAGCTGCGTTGCCGGTAACAGTGCGCAGTNTGGCAAAAGAGCTCCGCGACACTGGCATCACAGCGAATTTGGTGAGCCCAGGCATTATCGCCACCGACGAAGTTCGGGAAATGTTAGAGAGGCGTGCCAGTCGGCAAGATGTCCAAGGATGGGAGCAAGTTCAACGTTGGGCGCTAGAAAACGTGACTCCAAATCTGACCGGTCGCATACCTGACCCTCAAGACATCGGCAAGTACGTGGCCTTCTTGGCTAGTGAAGCCGCGTGGCATATCACTGGTATCGATTTCAAAGTGGACGGCGGAACCATCGATACCTAGCGCCTATCGCTTCACCCCAATGTACGGTTCTGGGTTGTGAGTCGTTTCCCTGAACTGATTGCGTTCGATTTGGATGGCACTTTGTTGCGTTCAGACGGGTCTTTATCTCCAAGAGTCCGTCAGGCAGTGAGAGAGGTCAAGAACCAAGGCTGCGTCATTGCTTTGTCTACAGGTCGCCCATGGAGGGCCGTGGCTGAGACCGCTGAGTGTTTAGGAGTAGTCGATTATTCCGTTTGTCTTAACGGTGCTTCGATACACAAGTCCAATGGCGAGTTACTCAAACTCACCGCTATGACAGAGCAACAGACCCGAGAAAGCGCGCAACTAGCCCGACGGTTAGTTCCTGGCGTTGCTATAGGTGCCGACATGGCTGACGGCCGACACATCTGGGACGAAGACTTCACTCACGACTTCCCATCTGATTTTTCGATAACGCCAGTCCGAGTACCAGACGCCTTATTGGCGCTTGACGGTCCGGTACTTACTTGGCTCCTTGATTGCAAAGCCGTCTCGCCGATGAAGGCAATTGAGGCGATGAGCGCCTGGATGCCCGAAGGAACTGAGGTGCGCCCCTCCGGTCTTGAAACCCCCGAGATCGTAGCGTCGGGAGTTAGTAAAGGTACTGGGCTCAATGAGGTGGCCGCTATAAACGCAATTGATGCCTCAAATGCGTGGGTATTCGGCGACGGCCTCAACGATCTAGAAATGTTCCTATGGGCTGGACACTCGGTAGCAATGAGAAACGGTCATCCCAAGATCCTTTCCATGGCNGCTGANATAGCGCCCAGTCACGACGAAGACGGAGTCGCCGTTGTACTCGAAGACCTTCTAGCTAGCTAAGAATCTTTTTCTAGGAACATCGCAGTATGTGGAGCAAAATAGATTCTCCACGCTTGGAGAATTCCGCCGTTAGGTCCAGTGCGTAGCCGAACNTCGGATCCTTCTTCGAGCTGAACATCGACAGGCGGACTTTGCAACCACAAAAGGCGCATTCTGACTTGATGAGCCCCGGGGGACACTTCGAATGTTTGCTGTTTTCCGTCTTTCACTCGCCCGANGACCTGACCATCGATCTTCACCTGNTAGGCCCGGACNGTGTCTCGGTAGTGATTAATTCGATCGATCGTTATTCGAGCCGGATCAGCCAACTTTGCCTCCGTTGAACCAGTTAGTAGATCTGAAGTTACCGCGGTATCAAGCTGTTCTCTAACCTCAGCCGCAGGTAGCGTGAGAACCGCAAGTAGTCCGTTAGCAGTTGACCCCCATCGGAGCCTTCAAATGAGTAGTGAGTTACGCGCCGAAATCGATGCGTGGATAGACACCAACTGGGATCCAGAACTACCGGTTCGAGAGTGGTGGCAACGACTTTCTTCGGCAGGATTCACTAACCCTGGCCTGCCAGAACCTTTTGGTAAAGGGTGGGGTCGAGAGGAAACCCGCGTCCTAGCGGCGGCACTAAGAGAAAACGGATCCATAGGGTCACCGGCGGGCTTGGGAATGATGTTGGCAGCCCCAACCATTCTTGCCCATGGGGATGAAGCTCAGATCGAAAAATACGTGCCAAAGATCCTCGATGGGACAGACTCTTGGTGTCAACTCTTTTCGGAGCCAGGTGCTGGTAGTGACTTGGCAGGTCTGCAAACTAAAGCAGTCCGTGACGGCGATGAGTGGGTGATCACGGGACAGAAAGTATGGACATCTGAAGGTCAACATGCCGACTACGGGATGTTGATCGCGCGCACAGATCCTGACGCATCGAAACATAGAGGCATTAGTTGGTTCGCCTTCCCCATGGATCAAGAAGGTGTTGAAGTGCGACCATTACGTGAGATGACAGGCCGATCGCTGTTCAACGAAGTGTTTATCGACGAAGCGCGAGTTTCTCAGGATGACTTGGTTGGCGACCTAAATGAAGGATGGCGCGTCGCGAACACGACCCTAATGGTCGAACGCGCCGGAATCGGCGGCGGACATGGAATGGCATACGCAGCTGCTCACCCAGGAAGTATCGCTGGCCATCTTGAAAAACCTGCAGGATCATTCGTAGGAAAGCGGCTGGCGCTCGCTGCTGGAGGTGTGGGCCCTGGAACACTTGAGCTCCTTCGCGAACTCGCCGAAGAACGCAACAAACTTGATGACACCCGTATCCGTCAAGAGCTGGTGCAGTTACACACAGAACTTGAGTTGATGCGAATGAACGCGCGGCGAACACGTACCAAGAGCCAGCAAACTGGTGGAGAGGGGAACCTGGCAAAGATTCTCATGACATCAGCTCTCCACCGGACTCGAGAACTTGCAGGAGCGATACTTGGACCGGAGATGATCCTTTGGGGAGAAGAAGCCGCAACTGGTGGAGTCATTCAAGAGATGGCAATTTTCTCTCCTGCTCCCTCTATCTATGGAGGGACTGACGAAGTACAGCGAAATATCATCGGGGAACGAGTTTTAGGCCTACCCAAAGAGCCTGGACCAGATAAAGACACCCCATTCTCTGAACTTTTACAGAATAAGACTGACTGGTAGGCGCAAGTANCTGGTTGTGTCGAACCAATTATCGGTCACTCCCACTTTCGATGTGGACTCGATGTCTCAGCGAATCGCAACCAAAGACGCGAAGACGCCGCATTGGTCGCACTCCAACAAGCAGCTGACCAGCGGCGGTCGAAGCGAACTGTCAGCTAAGAAGAACTGGGACTAGGAATGATGAAAAGTCCCTCAGCGGTTATCAAAGGGTCAGCCGAATGATCGGGCGCCCCGTCCTTGTCGGGGGATACGGTCAAATCCACGACGAGCTTGCGACCATCTCGATTCGATACCCAAGCTTGGAACCAAACAGGAACGTCTATTGGAACACCACCGCGATAATCCACCTCTAGTCGAGCTGTATATGCAGCTTCACCTAGGACAATCATGAGATAACCCATAGTGTCATCCACCAGAGCTGAAACTGCTCCACCGTGGGTTCTCCCTGGAGCGCTTTCGAAGGCAGCCCCGAAGACCACTCGGCTAATCACTCGGTCGTCATTCCGTTTGATTACAACCTCAACACCCATCGGGTTCGCTGGACCACTGAAGGTTCGATCACTAAAAGCAATGACTTCNGCGCCATCAACTGGTCGAGGGTCGCTGTAGCGGCGTTCAAAATAGTCCGAAGGGCGAGACACAGGATCCGAGCGCTCAAGGNNTTGAGCNGTTGCNGCAGCCCAATCNGCCAACGAAGTCANCTCATCGTCNCTGAACCGGTGACGCACAAACGCATTCCCCAAACGACGCAACGCAGCCGCAGCNNGACTNCGCGNANCGAACTGTGGGTCCTCNTAGACCATGTGAATTTNNTGGCCNAATTCATCGCGATTGTCAGTCATCGAAACCTAAACGATCAGCNTCACCNTANGGGTATTTGATTAGGCCNCCCCCAAGGCTTTCAGGGTCGAAAGTCCAGTATTGGCGGATCTCAGCTATGAGGTTTTCTTTGAACTCGTAATGTTCACTGCCACGAATTTGAAATGCCGCTCCCGCAGCCGCTCCTTCCATCCGCCATTCAATAGCTGCTGAATCAAGAGTTTCCACAACACGCTCGACAATCCATTTTGCCCCATCCCATTTACTGTGAATCTGAGACCAGAACTCACCGATTGCTGCTGAACTCACGATCGGGGAATGGTTGGTGTCGTAGATAACGGCATCCTCTGTGAAGTGCTTTGCGACCTCTTCGCTTGAGCCTGAGCTACAAGCGTCAAAGTAAGAACGGATCTGATCGGCATGAGTCGTCATGAAGAGATGTTTTCAGACGGAGAGCTTCGCTGCATAGGCATGAGTTGTGAAGGTCTGTTTGTAGCTACCCCCGTATTCGTCAATCACCTCTGCTACTCGACGAAGTAGCTCGTTTCTCGTCTCTGTTGCAAGCATCCGATGATCAGATTGAGTTGTCAGATTTTGTATGTGATGGTCAGTACTGATTGTCATCTCCCACTCAAACTCAAACTGCTGCACCGGTCCAAATAACCCACTCACCACAATCTCCTCATCAGGGGTTNCNGCGCTAATGGCAGCCTTCGAGCCCGGTAATCGAACCACAAACGGTTTGTCNTCGAACTCAGGCGCNAGTTCAGCGTAAATCAGATCAGTAGCAGCATCGAATTCATGTTGTCCNTCCTCAGGCCGGTTCCAAAAAACGCACAGCCATCCCCCGGGTTTAAGTATCGAAGCTGCGCGCTGAAATCGGGTATCAGGGTTGGTCCAATGCCAAGACTGTCCAGCGATGATCAAGCCGGCATGCCTCTCCACTGTGGTGCACTCTTCAAGCGTGGACTCGTCAACCGAAAATAAACCAAACCCCCCTAATTCTCGTNGAGCTATCTCAGCCATAGCGGGATCTGGCTCTAGGCCTAGGACCTCAAAGCCTTGCTCCAGAAGAGGAGCCGATGCTTTACCGGTGCCGCAGCCAACGTCAATAACTAAGTCACTCGTTGACGTCTCACAGGTTGCCAAGATCCATTCAAAAAGACTGTCAGGATATGCAGGCCGGTAACGGTGATAAATCTCGGCGACTTCACCAAACACACGCGATTGGGAACGGTCTTCGTTTGAGTGCATTACTGCGACGTCACCCAGTAGTCCAAGACAACCAGCGTCCATCGCGATTCTCAAGCTGAAGACGCAACCCGAAACACTCCGATAGAGAATCTGCTGTAAGCACCTGATCGATAGGTCCGCACGCCAGTGCTTCTCCGCCACGTAAAAGCAGTCCATGGGTGAAGCCAGGCGGAATTTCGTCAGTGTGATGCGTCACTAAAACGGTTGCCGGGGTTTCAGGGTCGGCGGCGACCGAGGCCAAACTTGTGACCAGCTGCTCTCTTCCCGCTAAGTCGAGACCAGCTGTCGGTTCGTCCAATAACAGCAACCCCGGCTCTCCCATAAGCGTTCTCGCCAACTGCACTCGCTGTTGTTCCCCAGAAGACATCGTCTGAAATTTTCGTGTTGCTAATGCTTCAGCACCTATTCGCGCCAAACATTCCATAGCCGCTTCACGGTCGTGTTCTGAGTANTCATGCCACCAAGTCTCTAGAGCAGCATGTCTAGCCGTCATGACAATATCCAAACCCAAAATATCTGATCTGAACTGATCTCTTAAAGANGAAGAAGCTAGGCCTATCCGCTGCCTTAGCTGCCGGACGTCTGTCGCACCCCAAGTTTCGCCGAGCACTTTGACAGTCCCGGTTGTCGGATACCGGTATAGCGAGAGGATCTTTATCAAACTGGTCTTTCCGCTGCCATTTGGTCCCAAAACGACCCATCGGTCCGACGAAGAGATTTCTAGATCTAAGGGACTGAGAACTGTTGTGTCCTCATATTTGACCGATACACCGAGAAGTTCTACCGCAGGGGAGGTGACCGTCATGAAGTCAGCTTGCCAGATTACGACTACTAATCCGACTGAGAGTTCNCNGCTGGTGNTTCNNCAGTTTNTGAGTGAGAGGCCCANGTTTCGAACATTTCTGCNTAGCGACCCCGCAGTTGAATCAATTCATCATGAGAGCCAAGTTCGATTATTTGNCCGTCGTCAATGACGGCGATCCGNTCTGCTTTCATAGCGGTAGCTAATCTATGGGCGATCAGAATTGCGGTTCTTCCTTCGAGCAAACCATCCAAAGCTTTCTCGATATGAGCTTCGGAGCGCAGATCGAGGCTCGATGTTGCTTCGTCTAAGACGAGGACACGCGGTCGCGATATGAATGCCCTAGCTAAAGCGATTAGCTGACGTTCTCCCGCAGATAAAGACACTCCCCGCTCGTGGACCAAGGTGTTGATGCCGTCACTAAGTTGGGCAACTGTTTCTGTGAGACCTACGTGTGAAATTGCTTCATTGATCTCTTCTTCGGTTGCATCACTTCGGGCGAACGCGATGTTGTCACGGATGGTCCCGTGGAAGAGAAAAGGCTCTTGTGGGACAACCCCAAGTTGAGTTCTTAGAGAGTCGATCAAGGCTCCTTTAAGGTCATGTCCATCTATCGATACGACCCCTGAATTGGGATCATAAAACCTGGTTATCAACTTCGCGATGGTGCTTTTGCCGGCTCCTGTCGGACCAACAAAAGCGAAAGTTTCGCCTGGGTTGATGGTGAGGTTGATGTCACGCAGTACTTCTGGACCATCGTTATAGCTGAAAGTAACCGATTCAAATTTGATCTGCCCATGAATCGGTGGAAGTGAGACGGCGTCATCACTTTCAACTATTGATGGCTCAGTACTGAGGATGTCCCCAATTTTCTTGAGCCCGGACTGACCTTGTTGGTAGGTGTTGTAAAGCTGAACCATTTGTTGGATCGGAGCGAAGAAAGTATTTACGAAAAGTACAAATGCGGTTAGCTCACCTACCTGAAGGGAACCGTCTACAACCATCCACCCGCCNACTAACAAGACGATGGCCTGAGCAGCGATTCCTATACCTTCAGTTGCTGGGCCGTAGATCGCTCCAGCGCGAGCGGTGTACAAGTTGGCATCGAGATAAGCGCCGACAACATTTCTGTGGGATTCAGCGTTTTGTCGACGACGATTAAGCGCTGCTATGACCCGAACTCCTGCGAGATTCTCGGAAAGGTCAGCCAAAACAACTGCTATTCGATCCCGAACGTCTGAGTATCCACGCTCACTTACTGCTCGAAACCAAAGGGTCATGGCGACTAATGGTGGGAGAACCAGACCCAACAAAAGGACCGCTAGAACGGGGTTGTAGGAAAACAGAACGAAAGTCACCACCGAAATAGTCAGAGCCTGAATCACCAAGTTGACGAAACCCTCATTAACTAGCAAGGTCAACGCTTCAACGTCAGAGGTCATCCTGCTCAGCAACACTCCCGACTTCTCCGATGTGTACCAATCGAGGCCCATACGTTGGAAATGGCTGAACAGCTCTAAGCGAACGTCGTACATGATGTCCTCGCCAAGCTTCCCGTTCCAACGTTGTCGCAAAAAGCTGGTTGCGGCGTTCACAACGATGATCAGTCCGAACAAGGTGACAGCCCTATATAAAGCAGTGCGATCTTGTTCCATCACTCCGTTATCGATGCCTTGTTGNGTNAANACCGGGCCCATNAGAGCCGTGATCGTTTCAACGGCCAGAAAAAACAAACCACAAAGTGCTGCTACGCGACGATTCTCAAAAAGAGAGCGGAGGTTCAGCCGCGACGTTCGGCGAGTCAATCTATGGAAAGTAAATTCTGGGTCAGGGTGAACTGGCTCTCTTTTCAAAATCTCNGACGCACCGTCTTGCATCTCAGATGGAACACCAGCGAACGGTAAGCCCGCACTGGCNCTGGACTGAGTTGCGCTCGGCCCTCCGAATACNCCGCCTCCNGGAGGACCCATCATGACCANGGTTGATNCTCCTNGACCGTCGATGCCAGNGTCTCGACGTAACGGGGTTCGCGCTCAAGAAGTTGCTGGTGCGTTCCATCGGCTACAACGCGCCCGTCGTCAATGAGAANNACACGATCTGCTAGCGCAATCGTAGATAAACGATGCGCGATGACGATAGTTGTTCGAGCCTTCAGGAGGTCCTTCAACGCATGGTGAATTCGCTCTTCAATCTCAACGTCTATGGCGCTAGTGGAATCATCCAAAATGATGACTTNGGAATCTTGTAAGAAAAGACGAGCCAACGAGATTCTTTGACGCTGTCCACCAGAAAGGTCGTAACCCCTTTCTCCAACGATCGTTTTATAACCATCGTCTAGGCCAACAATGAANTCATGGGCCTGAGCCGCCCGGGCCGCAGCCTCAACTTCCTCGCTTGTGGCTCCCGGGTTACCGTAGGCAATATTTTCATGNACACTTGTCGAAAACAAGAAGGGTTCATCAGGAACGAGACTTATCGCCCCGCGAAGACTTCGCTGCGTTAGAGAAGTTATGTCGTGGCCATCCAAGGTAATGACGCCAGCCTGCAACTCGTAAAACCGCATCAACAGGCGCGCAATTGTCGACTTTCCCGATCCGGTGCGGCCAACGATCGCGATTGTTTGGCCAGCAGGCACTTCAAGGTTGAAATCATCTAAAACAGTTGGTGGACTTTCGACTCCCTGTGTGCCGCCGACGGTCTCAGTGCCATAGGCAAACTTCACGGCAGAAAAAGAGATGCTCCCGGAGGATGGGATCAAGTCAATAGCCCCTGGCCGATCATCGACACCTGGAGGCTCATCAAGAATTTCGTAGATNCGCTCCGCTGAAGCTTTCGCCCGTTGCCCCAGGATCAGCAGCATGCCGATAAACCGAAAAGGTGCCTGGAGNAGCAAGATATATAAATTGAACGAGATCAGATCACCCACCGTTAAGGCGCCATCAATCGTTTGAAGGCCACCCACCAAGAGCACAGTAGCGAGGGCAATCCTGGGAAGATTTTCTATTAACGGAGTATGAGAAGCTCGAGTCCGATGTTGCACCAGGTTGGCCCAGCGGAGACGCTCAGCGCCCCGAGCTAGCGCCTCAATTTGTTGACGTTCAGCTGCAAACGCCTTGACCACCCTGACTCCATTAACCGATTCGTCGACGACAGTTGCTATTTCTGCCTGACGTGATTGAACAACCCAGGACAGCGGGAACATAATTTTGCGCAAGCGTTGGCCGATGGCGAAGACCCCGGGCAAAGCAATCATCGTTACCGCGGTAAGAGGAACACTGATCGCCGCCATCAGGCCTATAGCGATGACAAAGCTAAAAAATTGGACAGCCATTATTGGAGCGAAGGCCATAAACATTTGAACCGACCTGATGTCGGAATTGGCTCGACTGATAATTTGTCCACTCTGAACGCGATCAAAAAAAGAAAATGATAAACGGCCGAGATGTTGAAAAAGAAGTGTCCGTAACTGGTATTCGACCTTGAAGGCCATCCCATAAAGTCCGTAGCGGTACCCGAAAGTTGCGGATGCTCGAGCAACTCCGAGGATCAATAGGATGATGACGAAGAAGGAAAGAGCGCTGGTTCGTTCAATGAGGGCACGATCCACTGCGAGACCCACGACTCGAGGTACTAAAATTTGCGCCAGCATTGCGATTATTGCGGCTATAACCGACCAGATGATCCGCCACCGGTGCGTCATCACAATTGGGCCTATGCGTCTCAACCAACCCAGTGAACTTTCGCTTCGAATTGTCTCTTCAACCGGTGGGTANGTGGACCACTCGCGCACCGGTTCGAAAGAGGTGGTGTGCTGACGCATTGACTCGAGGCTACCTTGGCGTTAGTCAAGTGCGGATAGACAATGATTGGCGGAGGTGTTCACTATCGATCCCCTTTTAGGGCTAGTCGCAGTGCTGGTTCTTATTGCGCTCAACGGGATTTTCGTTGCAGGTGAATTCAGCCTGGTCGCCGTCGACATCGAACGCGTCGAAGTTATGGCTGAGCAAGGACATCGACGCGCCCGCGTTGTTCGAAANNTNCTGAGCCGCTTGAGTTTCCACCTNGGGGGNGCACAACTAGGTATCACTGTCACCTCTTTGTTGTTGGGTTTCCTTGCTGAGGACACAATCGGAGCTGTGCTCGACTTCCTGCCGGGAGTGTCGTTGAGTCCGGGGCCGACGCGAGCNGTGATCGCTATCGCAATTGCAGCAGTCCTGCAGATGATTTTCGGTGAACTAGTTCCGAAGAACTTGGCCATTTCTCGTCCTCTTGGAACGGGGTTATGGCTTGGATCGATCCTTAGGATTTATGGACTGCTAGCAGCTCCGATAACCACTGCCTTTAATGGGTTAGCCAACAGACTCGTTCGTTTGGTGGGCATAGAACCTGTTGAGGAGTTGCGGTCCCTTCGATCACTCGAGGATCTTGAGTATCTAGTTCGCGCTTCGAGCGCCAGAACCATCAAAGAAGATGAAGCCAGGTTAATTACGCGTACCTTGCGACTATCTAGAAAAGACGCAGCTGATGCTTTAACTCCAAGAACCTCGATGGTNGCATTGCGAAACTCAGGAACTATCTCCGATTTAGTTCAGAGCGCGAAAGAAAGCGGGTACTCCAGGTTCCCNGTGATAGGGGCCGATCTNGACGACATCGTTGGCATGGTCGAAGTGAANGATGTGTTTTCNCTCACTACCGATGATCGTGAGNGNNGACCATTAGAGGACATAGTGCGGCCGGCAGTGGTTGTCCCCGAGCATCGAGAGNTAGATGGTGTTCTGGTNGATCTCGAGCTAGCAGCCAGTCGNTTAGCNGTCGTGGTAGANGAACATGGAGGAACAGCTGGTCTGATNACTCGNGAAGATATNTTGGAAGAGNTGGTCGGNGACATAGCCGACGAGTATGACGAGCCCGTTGCTATTACNGCGTCCCAAANGGATGGACGNGTCATNGTCGAAGGATTGAAGTCACGAGANGAAATAGAAGAAATCGTAGGTTTGCGTCTGCCTGANGGACCATTTGAGACACTTGCTGGNTTCATNTTGCANCAGANGGGATCTATTCCAGAAATCGGACAGGTAGTTGAGTGGCGAGGCTGGAAGTTNGAGGTTCTNCGAAAAGAGAACTTAAGAATCGCAGATGTTGCTATCGAAGCTCCGANTNATGCGAATGGCTCTCCTNNAGATCAAGGCNGAGCAANATGACAGTTCTCGCAATNGCAGTTGGATCGCTTCTAGTTCTGTTNAACGGNGCNTTNGTAGCNTTNGAATTTGGTTTGCTCGGAGCNATGAAGTCGGCGATTGATNCGGAAGCGACTGCTGGACGCAAATCAGCTCTGGCAGCCCAACGNTTACANCGAGACGTCNTAACNACCNTAGGNGGCGCNCAACTAGGCATCACCATCTGTTCACTTGTGATNGGTCGATTAGCTGAGCCGGCTGTGGCNTCGGTAATCGAACNACTGGTCAACGAGTTCGCCGAAATAAGTGAAACAGTTCTGCACTCAGTGAGCTTCGCNATTGCNTTAGCNCTAGTAGTAGTCGTGCATATGGTTTTAGGTGAAATGGTTCCGAAGAACCTTGCAATCACAGGTCCTGAGAGAACCTTGCTTCTCCTGGCACGACCAATGGCACTTTATCTCAGCCTGGCCCGGCCACTAATTCGGATGTTTCAAGGGTTTTCCAACGGGCTACTTNGTNTGTTCCGTGTNGAACCCACTTCCGAACTNGATGAATCAACAACCAGNGCTGAACTTGCATTAATGGTGGATGAGTCCCACGACCAAGGCCTCATAGACAGCCAGGAGTACGCGTTAATCGAAAGTGCGATCGCCTTCGGCCAGANGCCNGCGACCTCTGTAATGGCACAAATAGACCATGTTCACTCTGTGTCAGTTGATTCTGAAATAGTCGAAATTGAAGACCAGATCGTAAAGACGGGACATACGAGACTTGTTGTCCACGGCGCAGACATGAACGACGTTCGAGGCTTCGTGCACAGCAAAGACCTTCTTGGGATAAAAGAAAAGAAACAGTCTTTGGCACCGGATCTCATCCGGCCGATGCTTCGAGTTGACCCGGAGAGCACTTTGCCAGACGTTCTTCAACTCATGAGACGGTCTCAGATACATCTGGCAGTAGTCACATCAGAAGGAACCAACAGCGGCGTCCTTACGTTGGATGACGTGATGCGCGGCTTAGTTGGACCGTTACTGCAAGAGCGGTGAGTAAAACGGATAGTGGCGAACCTGTTTAGGCACCCATGGCGTGATATCCGCCGTCCACATGGACGATTTCACCTGTGGTCATCGGAAACCAGTCCGACATCAGGGCCAACGTTGTCCGCGCCACCGAGTCTTGATCGTGGACGTCCCAGCCCAAAGGTGCCCGTTTCTCCCAAGCATCTTCGAAATCGGAGAATCCCGGGATTGACTTTGCCGCCATAGTTCTGATTGGCCCGGCTGAGACGAGATTTACGCGAATGCCGTCGGGCCCCATAGATTTGGCCAGGTACCGAGCTGTCGATTCAAAGGCTGCCTTCGCTACTCCCATCCAGTCGTAGACGGGCCATGCGACAGATGCGTCAAACGTAAGTCCGACAACNTTTCCTTGGGATTTGGCGAGCAAAGGTTGAAGTCCACCGGCCAAAGCTTTCAAGCTGTACGCAGAGATGTGTAAGGCGACGCTGACGTCCTCCCATTCTGCGTTAAGAAAATTGCCGCCTAGGCAAGCCTCAGGCGCGAATCCGATNGCATGCAACACGCTGTCGACGTAACCCCAACGGGTAGAGAGTTCGGCAGCTACCGCCTCAATTTCTGTGGGCTCTGTGACATCGAGCGCTAGAACATCGCATGGTTCNGGAAGCTTGCGAGCGGTTCGTTCGGTTAGACGCATTGCNCTGCCTGCACCGGTTAGNACCACNTCGGCTCCCTCTAGCTGCGCCAGTTTCGCCACNTCAAATGCCAACGANGCATCAGTAAGAACNCCAGTGATNAGTAGCTTTTTCCCATCCATGAGACCCATGAAGGTTGTCCTCCGTTTGGTGTATCGACGCCCTTATGNGGCGTCTTCGTCGTAACTCGCGGAATGAAGTCACCGTACCCTGCCTTTGGACAGTACCGTGGCACTTCATGCGGATAGGCATCGTTGGTGGAACTGGACCTGCAGGGTCGGCTTTGGCGGCTCGCCTTGCAGATGTGGGTTATGAGGTTGTTTTGGGTTCTCGATCGAAATATCGGTCGATGGAAATAGTTGACAGCATCGTCGAGCGATGGTCGAACCGCGAGTTAGCGGTCACTCCGTCAGACAATGTGGGAGCCGCCCAATGTGAATTTGTCGTGATCGCCACCCCATGGGATGCAGCAGCGATTACTGCGAGAAGTGTTGAAGACTACGTGAGAGGCAAAGTCGTGGTGACAATGTCCAATGCGTTGGCTCGGGTAGACGATGAGTTTGTTCCACTTATTCCGCCAAGAGGTTCGGTGGCGGCGTCCGTTCAGGCGTCGCTGCCAGATTCGAAGGTTGCCGCGACCCTTCAACATGTACCAGCTCAAGAGCTAGGTGATCTCGACCAACCTCTTGATAGTGACATCCTTATCTGCAGTGATGATAGAGAGGCCACGGATTTGGTGGCTGAGGTGGTCGGAAAAATTCCCGGTACCAGGGCGCTTGACTGCGGAAACTTGTCGAATGCGACGGCGATTGAAGCCTTTACAGCGGTTCTACTCCAACTGAATACCCGATATCGGACCAGAGTTGCTTTGAAGTTGGTGGGTCTCGAATGAATGTGCCGCTGCCGCTACCTGGTGCTCATTCTCGCAAGTTGTTGGACTTGATTGGACTTCACTGATGGATAGTTTGGAGAGGATCTGGGCTACCTGGAGGCGTGAATACGTCAGCGGAGAGACGGGTGAGATTTCGAGAGCTTCCGATGGCGAATGCGTGCTGTGTTCGGTAGTGGGTCTTCGAACCAGCGAACCCGACAAGTTGGTCTATTGCGGCGAATCATCGGCAGTCATTCTTAATGCTTACCCTTACAACACAGGCCACGTAATGGTCCTGCCGTACGATCATGAATCGAACTTCGAAGACCTCAAACAGGAAATTCGAGTGGAGATCTTCGACTTGGTTACCAGGTCAATTTCTGCCGTAGAACGCTCCTACACTCCAGACGGCATAAATATGGGCGCGAATCTAGGCCGCGGAGCTGGTGCCGGAATCCCAGATCACCTTCATGTTCACGTCTTGCCTCGTTGGGATAGCGATACCAACTTTATGACCACGGTCGGGGGGGCGCGAGTCCTGCCCGAATCCCTCGATTCCACGCTTGAACGTCTCAGAGCGGCTTTCGAGTGAGACCTTGCCAAAACACTGCAGGCCGGTAGCGTAATCAACGTGGACGACCGAGAAGTACACGATGAACTTCCTGAGGACCTCGATCGCGGATTCGTCGGTGCCTACAAATTTCCCGACAATAAACGTCGAAGGACCACGGGGTTGTTGTATCTCCTAGTCGCAATCTTTGTTGGAACCTGGGCTCTTTTGGTCGATGGAGAACCGGTATTAATAAACCGGGGTTTGATCTTTGGGTGTGCAGCATTGGCGTTGTTTGGTCTGTACAGCCTCTTAGCAGGCAGAGCATTTGGGCTTGACGAAAGCGCTGCTCTTGTCGCCGCAAATCGTGCCGTTGGTTTCCCCGTAGGTCATGCCAGTGCCCAACTTGGGTGGCGAGGTCTAACGAGCAGACCGACATGGAAAATGCTTGTCTATTCAGCAGAAGATCCNCCCGTGAATAGAGGTCTTGTTCTAGTTGATGCGATCGACGGCACAATCGTCGAATTTTACGTCGAGGAGAACCCAGAGGATTGGGTNCAGACTTCTGGCNNANAAAATGGTGCGGAAAGCNGCGACTGATGTTTGATGGAAACTTTCGGAACGGGGTNGACCGCTTCGTACGCCCNGTTGGACGCNTCCTTGTTCGGCTAGGAGTCAGCGCCAACTTTCTGACCTGTGTAGGTCTTGCGATGTCNGTAGCAGCGTGTGTCCTCATAGGNCGAGGNCAATTNCAACTAGGGCTTGCTTTCCTAATCCTGACNGCTGTNCCNGATNTNCTNGACGGCGCNGTNGCCGCNGCTGCTGGCACCTCTTCAAAACGTGGGGCCTTCTTTGACTCAACAGCTGACCGNGTAACAGATGGTCTTTTGCTATGTGGNATCGCNTGGCANCTAGCGGAGANTGAGGGCGGGACAATCATGCTCTTNCCAATGGCCGTNTTAGGNGTTTCCTCNTTGATTAGTTACGAGAGAGCAAAAGCTGAGCTATTGGGCTACGACGCAAAGGGCGGCCTCATGGAACGGGCCGAACGGATGGTTGTTCTTGGATTCGGTCTTTGTTTTCAGGTGTTACTAATTCCCGTGCTGTGGGTCATGCTTGCTCTTACCTCGCTTACCGCAATTCAACGGTTTTCTAAGGTGTGGCGGCAGGCGACNGTCGACATGCCTGATGCAAATAGCAAGAGTTGACCTTGAGAGGANAGGGTGTGACAGCGCTCTATCGACTGGGAGCCTTGGCGGCGCGAAGTTTGCCCGGCCCCGTTGCTGATGTGTTGCCATCAATTGCTGCGTTCCCNCTTAGTTGGGTGTTGAGGAAGAAACGTTTAANGGTTCAACGCCACATGAGACGATCGTTGGGTCCCGGTCAAGGAGACAAAGNAGTCAATACCGCAGCCCGAAAGGCCTTTGCTTCATATGCCCGATATTGGGTGGAATCTTTCCGACTTCCNACGCGCAGTGGCGAACAATTATCAAAAGGCATAGAAGTACCCGACTATCGATTTGTTGAAGAAGCTTTGAGTCGTGGCAATGGAGTGATACTTGCCCTACCGCATCTAGGAGGATGGGAGTGGGCGGGCTTTTGGATGGCGACTGTGAACAAATTACCGATCACAGTTGTCGTTGAGCCGATCGAACCACCGCAATTATTTTCGTGGTTTGCCAACTTTCGTTCGAAGCTAGGAATG
>PAVP01000020.1 GCA_002713975.1 Acidimicrobiaceae bacterium
TGCCACATCCGCTTCACTGACATCAAGATGTAAAACCATTCTGCTGGCGTTCCCAGACCACCTAGTCAAAACGCCTCGATTCGATAACTGATTCTCTAAACCGGCACTATCGCCGATTGCGCGAACAAAAACCATGTTTGTGTTCTGCGCATCTACCTCCAAACCATCAATACCGGCTAGGCCCTCGGCGAGAGTTTCAGCGTTGCGATGGTCGTCGGCAAGCCGTTCAATGTGATTGTCTATCGCATGGTGTCCCGCAGCGGCGATAAGGCCGACCTGTCGCATCGCCCCACCAAGCATTTTCCGCCATTTCCTAGCTTCATCGATCAACGCGCGAGAGCCTGACAATACTGAGCCGATCGGGGCACCCAACCCCTTAGACAGGCACACCGAAACCGTGTCAAACGGGCTGGCCACAGCAGCTGGTTCCACCTCCAGGGCTACGGCGGCGTTCCAGAGACGAGCCCCATCAAGGTGATATCCCAAACCATTTTCGTCGGCTAGTTCGCGACCAGATCGTAGGTCGTCGAGACTAAGGACCTTCCCGTCGGTCGTATTTTCAAGACACAAAAGACGAGTCCTCGCAAAGTGAGCGTCATCGGGTTTGATTGATGACCGGGCAACCGCTAGATCCAGCATCCCTGATTCCAGCATCGGCACGGTTTGAGGTTGGATACTGCCGAGCACGGCAGCCCCACCTCCCTCAAACATATAAGTATGGGCATGGTCGCCCACTAAGTATTCGTCGCCGCGTTGACAGTGAGCCATCAACGCGCAGAGATTTGATTGGGTTCCCGAGGAAACAAAAACCGCTGCTTGTTTGCCAAGTAATTCAGCAACACGGTTTTCCAGACGACGTACTGAAGGGTCGTCACCAAAGACGTCATCTCCCACTTCGGCGGTGGCCATTGCCTTGCGCATCGCCTCAGTTGGGCGAGAAACTGTGTCAGATCTTAAGTCGATCACCCTATTAATTTGCCACGTGGAGACGTCACACACATAGACTTGCAGCGTGAATGTAGTTACCGTCACCCCGATCACCCCAAGGATTGGGGCAGAAATAGGCGGCGTGGACCTGCGCGAAGAACTCAGCGAGGGGGTCGTTGAACAGATCCGTGAAGCCTGGTTAGAACATCAAGTCATCTTCTTCAGAGACCAGGATCTAACCCATGAGCAACACATAGCTTTCGCAGCCCGGTTCGGAGAGTTACATATTCACCCCACTGTCCCTCACCACCCAGAACATCCTGAAGTGTTGATCATTCATGCAGATGAAAACTCGCGATCTGTAGCTGGTGATGGTTGGCACAGCGACGTCACCTTCGAACAGAACCCGCCGTTGGGCAGCATTTTGCGGCTGACCGAGATTCCACCCAATGGCGGCGGGGCCACTTTGTTTAGCTCCATGTACTCAGCGTATGAAGCCCTATCTCCAGTCTTTCAAGAGTTCCTTGAGGATCGCGTCGCGTTGCATCGACTAGGCAAACTTCCTGGTCATCGACAAGACCAGACCCCGCCTTCGGCTCAGCACCCTGTTGTACTTACCCACCCTGAGACCGGGAGAAAAGGTCTTTTCGTTAACCAAGGTTTCACCAACCGCATTGAAGACCTAAGTCGTGATGAGAGTTATGCGATCTTGCAGCACCTATACAAACACATCGAAAATCCCAACTTCCATGTCCGTTTTCATTGGTCCGAAAATTCCATAGCAATGTGGGACAACCGCTGCGTTCAACACCTTGCGACCTGGGACTACTACCCAGCGACCCGTCACGGCTACAGGGTGACTCTGAAGGGCTTCAAACCGAGTTAAGGACGAACAGCGCGTTTTGGGCGTTGCGCCAACTCCCGCAATTTTGGTTGAGCGAGATTCACAAAACGGCAAGCTAATGCTCTTGTTTCTCGAGGATCGATGAGATCCACCACATCTCCACGGTGAGCAGCTCTGAAAGGCGATCGGAGTCGAAGTAGACGTTCCTCAATGGCTTCTCTGTGGGCGTCAGGATCATCCGCATCCGCGATTTCGCGTCGGTAGGCAGCGGCAACCCCGCCCTCGATAGGAATTCCACCCCATTCCCCTGAGGGCCAACCAAAACGCAGGTTGATGCTGTCAGGTAAACCAATTGAGTTCGGAGCGTCTGCGGCAACGCCGTAACTTTTCCGCACCATGAACTCGACCTTAGGCACCTGACACTCGGCTGATGCAATGAGGGCACGAGCACCTCGACGCATCGTGGCGATTCGTTCGGCATGTGAGCCCAGCATGAAACCAGGCATGTCGAGGAAAATAAGTAACGGCAAGTTGAATGTGTCGCAGAGGTCGAGAAAGTGGGTGTATTTATCGGCAGCGTTGCCGTCCATCGCTCCAGCTTTACTCATCGGGTCACTACCGATGACGCCTACCGACCAACCATCCAGCCGAGCGAAACCTGTGATGAGGCCACTTGCATAAAGCTCTCTCATCTCGAAAAAGTCGCCGTTGTCGACGACATGACGTATGAGGGCCCGAGCGTCGTAGCCCTGTCGGCGATTCGTGGGAACGAAATCCAGTAATTCCTGTGGTCGCCGCTCTGGATCATCTCCTGTGTCGACCCGCGGCGCTACGTCTCGCACGGTGTTTGGCAAATAAGAAAGAAAATCTCTTATCTGCTGGAAAGCGTCGTCTTCGTTTTCTGCGACGTTGTCTACCTGTCCACTTTCGACGACATGCATCCGCCATCCGCCGAGCTCTTCTTTGGAAAGCTTCTCTCCAATGGCGCGCTCCACGACAGGAGGTCCTGATGGAAAAATTTGGGACTTGTCTTTAATCATTACGCTGAAATGAGATAGCAAAGCAGCAGCAGCTGGCCAGCCAGCTACTGACCCCAGAATCGCTGAAGCGACGGGAACATTCCTCAACAGCTCGACGCCTTCGTGCCAAAGATCACCCTGAGGAAGTCCCATATGACCATCTTGTTCGTCCTGTTTAGATGAGTGGCCGACTCCTTCGCGGAGTTGGACATACGGGATGCCGTATTTCAGTGCTAAAGGTTGAGCGAAATGGTGGGGCAGTTTGTGGACATCGTGAGGGCTTCCCCCAGACAGAGTGAAGTCATCACCGCCAACAGATACTGGCCGGCCAGAAATTTCACCTAAGCCCATGACGTAACCGCCTGGTGAAAATTCAACCAAGTTGCCCTCGGAGTCATACTCGGCGGCGCCGATGAGATGGCCCATCTCTAGAAATGAGCCGGGGTCGCAGAACTTTTCCATCCGTTCTCGGACGGTGTACCTACCGCCGTCATGCTGCCGTTGAACTCGGTCCGCTCCACCCATCTCGTCGGCTAAACCTTTGACGTATTCGATGTCCTCAATAGCTTTAGCCCAATCCATCCCGGGCTTCCAGAATTCTCGGTTGGGGTCTACAGGCACTCGTTAACCCTTGCCCTGACGGAGCAGCTTTCCAGGCAACGCAGATTCNGCAGAGACCGTGTCTTCTCCATCATGTCTAATGACCGTTCCGTTCACGACCACTGCATCAATTCCTTTAGCATCTGAAATCAAACGATCAGCTCCAGATGGAAGGTCGTACACGCGACGTTTTCCATCGTGTCCGACGTGATCGATGTCGAAGACGACGACATCAGCCCATCCGCCCTCACTGAGGGTGCCACGGTCTTCAATCCCAAAAATCTGGGCTGGGCGTTGGGTGAGCATATGAACTGCTTGTTCAACTTCAAAACTTTCCCGTTCACGCACAAACGTTGATAGAAACTCGGTCGAGTATTTCGCGTCGCATAGCTGACTGGCGTGAGCCCCCGCATCTGAAAGTCCGATGACTGTCGTTGGATCATGCAGGAGTTCATCTATCTCGTCACGATCGTGGTTGACGACGTCTTGGATGATTCGCATATCGAGGTCGGCGTCAAGAGCCATGTCCAGCATGACATCGACAGGATCTTGCCCTAACTCGTCGGCCAGAGCCTGAACATTTCTGCCTTCCATTGACGTATCGGTGGGGAACCAACTGATTTCTGTTCTCGCCCACCTGTCACCAATTTTGCCGCCGTTACCCGCCTTTTCTTTGAACTGCTCCCGCCAGTCAGGGTCTGCGTAGTAACTCTTGCGGCCCTCTAGATCGCTTTGAGCTACGGGCTGGAAGAGACGCATGCCTTCATAGATGAAGGGTGCTTTCCAACTCATTTCAAACTGCACCGGCTGAACTGCGACTTGCGGAAACACTGGGAGTCCTCGCTCCGCCAAAGCATGAGCTTTCTCTAGGTCCTTAAGGTGACTTCCCGGACCTAAGGTCCCGGCGAGCAAAGCTGTCCAGCTCACATTTGAACCAGTGGTTTCAGCTACTCGAGCGAACTCGTCATGGCTTAGTCCTCGACCTTGGGTTGCCTGCATGACACCGCCAACGTCACCGAGTGCTTGAGCGATCTCAATTATCTCTTCAGGGGTCGCTAAACGGCTCGGCACTGGGCGACCCTCGTAACCGACGTGAGTGTTAGCCCGACTAGTAGCAAACCCTAAAGCTCCTGCTTCAAGAGCCTCGGTTACTAGCTCACGTTGACGTGCAATTTCTGCTTCAGTGGCCTCCCGCTCGGTGGCCTCTTCTCCCATCACGTACATTCGCAAAGCGGTATGGCCGATCATGGCTGCCATGTTTACGGCGCAACCATTTGAGTCAAGAGCGTCAAGGTACTCGGGGAAGGTTTCGAAGCCCCAGTCACCCAGTCCAGCGCGAAGGGCCTCGACACTCATGCCCTCTACGTTTTCAAGGGTCCGCATGATCAGGTCTCGATGTTCCGGACGAGTTGGTGCTACGGAGAAGCCACAGTTACCCATAACAATGGTGGTAACGCCATGCCATGGAGAACAACTGACTAATGGATCCCAGAGCACTTGAGCGTCGTAGTGGGTGTGGATGTCCACAAAACCAGGAGCGACAATCCGGCCTGTCGCGTCAATAGTTTTATCGGCCTCAGCTGGAGCGTCACCCATCGCGACGATCCGTTTGTCCTTTATTCCCAGATCTCCTGAGTATCGAGCAGCTCCCGTGCCATCAACGATGGTGCCACCCGTAATTTTGAGGTCGTAAGACATTTCGGTCCCCTTGTGTGGAATATGTCCAAAATAGTTGGATTTGAACGGTCTTGCAGATTTCTTCGTGCGTTAAGTTGCTCCGGTAGACTGTCGAGAGAGCTATTGAAGGGAATTTGGTTTGCCGAAACAGAAGGACGACGCCATCCTGCTTGAGGGCAAGACGGTTGAAGCGCTCAAAGGTGGGCACTTCCGCATCGAGTTGGATAATGGACATGAAGTTCTTGGTCACCTGAGCGGCAAAATGCGAAAACATCACATTCGCATTCTTCCCGGAGACCGCGTTCAGGTAGAGGTTTCTGCTTACGACCTGACTCGAGGGCGAATCACCTACCGTTACAAGTAGCTCTGGGACAAGCCCTCTAAGNACCTAATAAGAGTAAGACGCGGTCCATTCACATGGTGTGAGGACCTGAAGCCAGTCATAGCTATCTAACGCAACAACGACTGTCCACGTACCTGCTGACCCAATTCTGGGATCTTGATATGAGATCTGCTCAAAGAAGGGATTCCCGACCTCTTTGACAAACAAGTCCGGCGCGGTAATCCCGCAGTCGGGGCTTAACTCAATGAGCCAGTAGGTTTTTTCTTCGTTNCANGGGCCTTCGCACGCGTTATAGACCATNAAATCGCCGACACCCTGATGTCCGATCCCAACGAATGTAAGGCCCTCCGAGGAGAACATAAACCGATCTCCTGGCTCGGGAGAGTTCCCAGCATCTATCTGCTGATTCCATAAGAATGCGTCCGGAAGCAGATCGATTTCCCAGCCGGCGGAAGCCGTAACGACTATTTCTTGCACTCCCTGCGTAGTGTCCTCAAGCCAACGGATCCCCTGAACGGGCCAATTACCCCCGTCGCCAGCACCACCAGCACTATCGGAATATCCGAAGGAAGCAACAGCGGTCTGGTTGTCGCGTAGCTCGATAATCGGTCCTGAATTTGGGGCTGTACTTCTGTATATGGCTGTCCGATAACTAGACCACTCATCGCCCACAGTTATGACTTCAGTTCCATAGCCACTGATTCTTACGGCCCCCTCACCAATAAATGTGGAGGTCACCGGATATTGGGCGGAAGTAGTTGAAGGAGAAGACGAAGCAGTTGGTGTGATGGTGGTTGAGGAAGCGTTAGTTGGCGCAACCGACGCAGATTCAACGTCAGAATCCGCTGTCGAAGTCGCTTGAGGTGAAGAAGATGACACAGTTTCAGGGTCAACAGGATCGGGGGAGCTGTCACCGCCAAATGCCTGAATGATGGCCGCAACAGCCAATAAGAAACCGACGGTTACGACAAGTAGCCTTGAACGGTTTGGTGCCACGTGCTCCAGAGTAAAGATAAGTAGCCCGAAAAAGTGGAATGCTGAGACCTTTGTAGANGGTTTCGGTACATCAGTGTTGCTGTGGGATCTACGCTCCAAAGGTGGATGAAAACGAACAAACACATCAACCCGGAGTCACCCCGTACCTAGAAGGCGTCACCGTTTTAGATTTCACTCAATATCTTGCAGGACCATCCTGCACCAGACTGTTAGTTGAGATGGGCGCTGATGTCATAAAAGTCGAATACCCACCCTATGGCGACCCGGTTCGGCCGAGCCCACCTAGACGAAACGGTCGCTCTGCGTATCACGTTCAACAGAATCGTGGCAAGCGAAGCTTGTCCGTCGATTTGACCAGACCGGAAGGCGTATCTCTTATAGAGGACCTCATACCAAAGGTCGACATAGTCGTTGAGAATTACAGCCCCGGAGTCATGGAACGACGTGGTCTCGGATATCAGCGGCTGCGAGAGTTGAACCCTCAGATAATCATGGCGTCTATCTCAGGATTTGGACAATCCGGCCCGCTATCAGAAAAGACCGCTTTCGATTTTATCGCTCAAGCCTATTCAGGCTTAATGCATATGACCGGGGAGCCAGATGGACCNCCNATGCTAATAGGCGCAGGCATNGCCGATACCTCNACGGGNGTTCACGCCTTCGCAGCTTTGGGGTATGCCCTTTATCGTCGCGACAGGACCGGTGAAGGCTCACACCTCGACATTGGAATGGTTGACGTGATGTATCACATGCAAGAAACAGCCGTCTCGGGACCCTCTCTATCTCAAGGTGAAGTAGTTGGAATGCGCACAGGNCGCCACTACGCGCCNGCGAGTCCAGCGGGAATCTTTAAAGGCCCGCAAGGATGGATCGTAGTTTTCGCGTTGGAAAATCAGATAGCTAATCTATGGGCAGCGCTAGGCAGGCCGGAATTGGCTGAAGACCCCAGATTTCTGAATAATCGAACCCGTTTGGAACACCGCGACGCGTTGACAGAGATTATCGAGAATTGGATGAAGACCTTCGAGAACGACGAAGATGTCGTAGCGGTCTTGGAACAGCACAGAGTGCCGTGCGGTCCGGTAGTGGAGCCAGTCAAACTCGCAGAAACGCACCCACATTTCCTCCAAAGGGGAACGGTTCGTGAAGTAACCGACCCTCTCGCAGGACCGATGTTGATACCCGGCTTNCCCCTTCGGTTTTCTGACGCCCCGGAATTACCAGATCTNGTGGCAGCTGAAGTNGGGGAACATAANGATTCGGTACTCGGCGATCTACTCGGTATGGACNCCGAATCNGTGTCGGCTCTCGAAGATGAGGGCGTTCTTTATAGACGACCTCCCCGAGATTGACGTAACTTCTCACCATGACTAGTTCAAGCATGCCCAACGGGGTAGTTCAATACAGCCAAAATGACGGTGTAGCAACGATCACTTTGGATCGGCCCGAGAGTCTTAACTCCATGAACGACGAGCTGATGCAAGACATCANNAGCGCACTGACCGTTGTTCAAGAAGATGAAACTGTCCGTGTGGCNGTGATAACAGGGTCNGGTCGTGGATTCTGTTCCGGCGCCGACCTAAACAACGCAGCGGATCAAAGTGAAGATTCCGATCCGGAGGACCCAACGGAATCTATGGGAGATTTTTTTAACCCCGCATTAGCTGCCCTGCATAACTGTCCGGTCCCGACAGTTGCCCGAGTCAATGGAGTAGCTGCAGGTGGTGGCCTTGGACTGGCATTGGCTTGTGACATAACCATTGCGGCCGAGTCAGCATTCTTCGTCGCAACCTTCGGTCCTCGATTGGGAATAGTCCCTGACTTAGGTTCAACCTGGAGTCTTCCAAGGCGCGCCGGAAGATCAAGGGCATTAGGGATGGCAATGCTTGGGGATCGCATAACCGCGGTGCAAGCGGCTGACTGGGGACTCATTTGGAAATGCGTTGCTGATGATCAACTTGATGGAGAAGTCACAGCAGCCACTGACATATTGAAACGAACAAGTCCGGACGCCATGGTGAGAATTCGGCAGTCGATTGACGGCGCTTCCACAACTGGATTTGTTGATCAACTTGCAGTTGAAATGGAGCACCAGTCAGTTCTTATCCCTCGCAACATGGCTGCTGCAGCCCAAGCTTTCTTAGAGAAGCGCGATCCTGAATTTGATGGACAGAGAAACTAGGAACTGATTTTTTTGTAAATCAAGGGTCTATCGGCTTGTCCTAACGGTGTTTCGTTAGCAAGACTGTCATTATGTCTGACACTGCTGCTACAACGAACAATTCAGAAGAGACACAAGTCACCTCGGCTATCGACGCCTTGCTCTCAGAAAATGATCCTAAGAAAATGAGCTACGAAGAGTTTCGTGGCGCCCAGTTTGACCACGGCCTCGCATGGGTTTATTTCGATGAAGGTAATGGTGGTCTGGGAGTAAACCCCGTATTGCAAAGGCAGGTTGAGGTTCGGTTACGCGACGCCGGGGCNTCTCCGATGAAGCCNGCAATGTTCTTCATGCACCTCGCTGCTCCAACCATTCATACCCACGGAAGCGAAGAGTCCAAGGACAGGTTCTTGCGTCCGATGTTCACTGGTGAGGAACGTTGGTGTCAGCTGTTTAGCGAACCTGGAGCTGGCAGTGACTTCGCTGGGCTGGCGACNCGAGCGATCGAAGACGGTGACTCTTGGATTGTCAACGGCCAAAAAGTCTGGAACACAATGGCCCATCTGGGGGACTGGGGGATGCTGGTGACNCGAACTGACCCCGACATGCCCAAGCATCGCGGTATGACTTACTTCGCCGTTGATATGAAAAGCCCCGGCGTAGATGTGCAGCCGTTGAGACAAATTACAGGCGAAGCAGAATTCAACGAAGTTTTCCTCACCGACGTGCAAATACCAGATTCCAACCGNATCGGTGACGTGGGGGACGGATGGCGTGTGTCGCTCACAACGCTAATGAATGAGCGCAATGCAATAGGTGCTGGAAGTGGTGGCGGACCCCCCAAAGCCGGGTCTGGTCCTGTTGCAATCTTGACGAAAATGTGGCGAGACTCACCTGAATCAATGCGGACGAGCGTCACTCGTGACCGCATAATGCGGTTATACGTGCGGTCAGAAGCGCAACGCTTAACCAATATTCGCGCTGGACAGAACCGTCGAAAGGGAAACCCGGGACCGGAAATGTCGATTGCTAAGCTCGCGTTCGCCGAACTGAATCAGGACCTTCTTACTGCAGCAGTCGACATGATGGGCATGGCAGGCCAAGTTGATTACGATTACACCTTCCGTCGGCCCGAAGACCTGTCTGTCGACGGATCAGAAAATGGTGTGCAACATGGCTTCTTGCGGGTGAGAGCCAACTCCATTGAAGGTGGAACATCGGAGATCATGCGGAACATACTTGGTGAACAGGTTCTTGGTCTTCCCGGTGAGCCACGCATAGATAAAGATATTCCGTGGATCGAGGTCCCTCGGAGCTGAACCTCTCGGCTTCAGACTTGAGAACTGATCCCAAGTAGATCTCTTATGTTGGGAGCCCAACTAAGGGTCCCAGGTCTTTGACTGGAGATAGTCGACCCTAAAGTTTGAGCAGCGGGGTGACCCCCAGAGACGATTGCTACCTGTTGGGTGCAACGAGGGCTGCCATGATTTCCTTGGGTCAGAGGTTCTCCACGACCAAACATTCGATGAGGTTCGGTCCACACCAAGTAGATATTNGGAGCTGCCAGTACTCCGCCTTCCACTCCTTCNAANCGAAGTATTTCTNNATGGAGTTGAGCAAATTCTTGTTGCGAAATCTCATCAGAGGCGACGACGATTGCTCCGGTTCCGTCGTTTCTTATCTGAACNGGCCACCCGGCCGCTTTNGCGTGATCTCGAAGGTTGACGCATTCGGGGTGGTCGGTTGGTTCTTGGCAGTGATCGCTGACTGTAATTAGCACCGTGTCNTGCCAGAGGGGCTCCAACAAATCCACAAGTGAACCGTAGGAGCGGTCGCTGCGACGGTACTGAGCTAACGCTTCATCGGAGTCTGGTCCATACATATGCATCGAGGTGTCGGGTTCATTGAGATGAAACAGAATAAAATCTGCATCTAAATCCGTGCTCGCCGCCGCCTGGATGACTGCTTCATCTTTGGGGTAGCCGTAGGCATCGAGAGGGGTNCCTTCNGGNGGAGTACCCGCCGGCGGCCAAGACNCATCTGCTTCTAAGGCGCCCATCGTTGCTAACAGTTTGTGGTCGCCCACNACAGCNACTGACGTCAGATTNGCGGCCTTGCAATCATCAAATACGGTGCGGCCNTGAGGTCCGCTGTCGTAGGTTTTGCNGAACTCATTGTTGATCCAAGCCCAGTTNCCCCAGTGTCCGGTCTCTGCGGGAGGCAGCCCCGTCATAAACGCAGCNTGNTTNGAGTACGTGACCGAAAGCATGAGCGATTCACCACCNGANGCTGACATTGCACCTAGCTTCGCCTGNTGTNACAAATTTGGNGTCACNTCGGANNTAATCGCCGAGTGNGGAAATGCATCAAGGACNANGAATACAACNCGCATACCTTCACCGTATGCGACGCGACGCCCGTCGCCGGTCTACCGTAATGGAATGAGCGAATACGTCACCCTCGAACAACGTGGTCATGTCAGCGTCCTGACNNTGGACAATGGTGAGAACCGNTGGACNACCAACATGGTGAGAGAATTAAATGCTGCATTGGATGAAGTCGAGCAAACAGAGGGACCGCAGGCGCTCGTAACTGCGTCATCNGATTCTAAGTTTTTCTCCAACGGGCTCGACCTTGACTGGATCACTAGCAAAGGTGAACACGAAGGGGGAGATCGAAAAGTCTTCGGTGATGAAGCGATGAAGCTTTTCTCTCGGCTCATCACGTTCCCGATGCCAACCATTGCAGCAGTCAACGGTCATGCGTTTGGCGCAGGATTTATGTGGGCCTTGTGTCACGATCAAAGAGTGATGCGCCGAGACAGAGGGATGATGTGCGCAAATGAGGTAGAGATNGGTATGGCCATCCCCGAACCNGAATTAGCACTCTTCCACCACAAGCTGCCGCGCCACGCCTTCTATGAAACCGTCCAATTCGCGAAGCGTTGGACAGGAGAAGCGGCATTTTCCGCNGGCTTTGTTCAAGAACTGGCGGAAGAAGACGAAGTCACCGACACNGCNGTTGAACGNGGNGAGGAACTATCGCGATTTGGTGGNAACCGNAANGTCTTCGGNTGGATGAAAGAACATATTTGGGGGCCTGAAGCTGCNATCAACAAAGTGGATGGGCCNGCNCACATGCTNGCNCACAACGANGAGTACCCNCATCCCCCGAGGTTCAGCTAGTCAACTTTCGGCGCCAGCAACAGGTCAGGGGCTGGTCTCGAGCCGGTAACCGTCGCCGTCAACGTGCATAGTGCCTGCAGTTGGTGTGCCGAAGTGGGTTCCAATCACCAGTGTTTGCCCATCCGCCCAGCGCGCGAATGCTTCAAACCGAGTGGAGCGAGCCATATCTGGATCAGTATCAAAACTGGAACTCAACTCCGGATTAGCTATTTGAATCGGACTGTGCGCCATGTCACCGGTAATGATGGCGCGCTGGCCTCCAGACTCGATTCTGACGCTGATATGTCCTGGCGTGTGACCCGGNGTGGACTCAAANGAAACGAAGTCCCCGATTTCATGATCAGACCCGACAAGATTGGCAAGTCCNGCATCCTTAATGGGTGCCACCGAATCCTCAAACACNGGATCGCCAAATANGTCTTCAGTGTTNGACCAGTGATCGAATTCGACGCCNACGAANATGTATTCGGCATTCGGAAATGTTGGCACCCACTCGCCATCAACTAAGCGAGTGTTCCANCCAACGTGATCNACATGCAGGTGAGTACATACAACGTGAGTGATCGAGTCAGGCGCGTATCCGGCATCAGATAGCCGATCCAGGAACGGCCCTTGCTGCTCGTGCCACAGCGGATTTCCACGTTCTTTGTCGTTACCGACACAAGTATCGACAGCAATACGCTCGCTGCCAGTGTCGATGACGCAACAGTGAATTTTCTGAAGAAGATGACCCTTTTCTCCAACGAACGGTGCCAACCACGGAGACTTCCTACGGAGATCTAGCACCCCGTCTTTATCGATCGCAGAAAACATGAATTTTGGGGAGGTGGGATCGGAAGATTCCGGAACCGAGGTAATCGTGGCGTCCCCTACTCGCCACTTCAAAATGTCATCGTGCATAGGGCGACGATAGTGCCGGAACCAACCATTTTCCGAAGAGCTGCAGGTAAATGGACCTAGACATCGTTGTTTCACCCGGTCACAGTTGTTGTCGAGTTAGGTCTAATAAAGCCCTGTCCACGACAACTGTTCACGATACGGCGTCCCATCAAATCCCAACGCTCCATACCTCGCTTCGACCGCATCAATCTTTTCTGAATCCCAGTAAGAGTCCCCAGGGGCAGGAAACCCGAGAACCGAACGTGCTTCAGGGGTCGCTTCGGCTATCAGTCGTTCCATTCGCTGGTCCGGTTTGTACATGGCCCAAGCCCACCCAGGATGAAGTGTGCTAATCCAAGAAGCGTCAGCTCTTCTGAACGTCAAATTTTGAGCTAAGCGAAGGGCTCCGGGTAGCAATGAAGTTCCTCGGTGCCACGTATCGTGTCGATACAAAAGCACTGAACCCTCTCGATATTGGGTGTAGATCTCACGTTCGTAGAGTTCCCTTCGAAACTCTGCCACCGCAGGACGATTCTGCATGAACCATGCCTCTGCCCGCGTGCGGTCATTGATCCAAGGAATATCACTGACGCCAGGAGTGTTCACCATGGGTGAGCTATATGCGATGTCTTCGCTGCCTTGACGCGGAACGACTGCGGTTGCGCCTCCCACCTCGGTTTCGTTGCACAGGTAGACGATGATTTCAACCGCCTCAGGTTCATTCCATGCCGCTGGGTGGGTCAACGTGTGATTTGGGTAATCAAGATGTATCCGTTGGTCTTGATTATCGAAATCACCGCGGTCTCCGGGCTCTCGCCCATATTTGGGCCAGAGGTCAGATTGGCTGAGTCTTAGTTCGTTAATTGGTACCTCCAACAACTGAGACGACGCCTCAAGTAGGTGGGGGTGCAAAGACAGCCGATTGAAGCAAGCATCTCGATCTGGGAAGGTCATTCCGCCGCCGAAATCGTTCAGCCGCTGCGCTTCATCGGAATCAGGGTTAGGGAACCGAGATGTAGCTGCCTGAACGACGTCGCGGATAAGTTCAACCGGGAGGAGTCCATCGACAAGAACGAAACCCTGCTCACGCCAACTTTTCACTTGAGCGTCAGTGAGAGTTGAGTTGTCGACATCCACCAACGTTGGCTGAATGAACTCCTTCATTGAATTCAAGAAATATTCGTTGTGTTAACTGGGGTCTCGACCAGTGAGCCCCAAGAAACGCTCAGAGGCCGGAGCGTCGTCAGCAGTTTGAACCTCGTCAGCCACAAGACCCCACTTAGATAGCGTCTCTCTCATCGGCTCAATAAGTTCATGGCTGTTGGCTGCCAGATCATCGGGAATATGAGCTTCGACTCCGGTTGCTTTACCAATGTCCCAAGCATGAGTCATCGGATCCCACTGCACGATCCTGATCCACTCATCAACTGTCATCGGACCAAACCAAAACTTCCCTTCTCGTTCGAGAATGCCTGGTTGATCGAGAGCTTCCAAGGCTGCATTTCGTGTTGAATTCCAAAGCGCCACCGGATCTGGAGCTGCATCAACAGACTCTGGTGGAACTGTCTCTCCACTATTCAACGTCGCTGTCATAGCCGTTAGGACTCCACAGTGGTGCCGCAACACATCTCTAGCTGACCACCCTTCGCAAGGCGATTGATTGTCCCAATCCTGCGGGGCGACGCGGCGGACCACTGCGTCGAACACGTATACGGACTGAGTGAAGTTTCGTAGATTGACGCTCATGAACGGTCATTTCCCCTTGGCTCTAATCGACAATTAAAGGTGCAACTATCCTCGCAGGTAAACCCGTAACCCGCCGAGTAAAACTTGTTCGTCATTAACAACACAATCGCGTTGCTCTGCTCCAGCAAGGACAGCGTCTCGATCGACGCAATCCACATCAATGCCCCCAAGCCCGTCGCCGCGCCCGTCTGTTGCCTCTACGAATCGAATCGAAGCATTGTCAAACTCCATAGCTGGGTTCCCGGCGTTATCTGTATGTAACTCGAGCTGCGCTATCTGGGCCCATCTAGCAGCCAGCCGTTCAGGGTCGACCGCTTGTAGCTCGGCCGCGGAAATTGCGCGGACGCGTTCAGTACGCGAAAAATCTGCCCATTGAGAACCCGCAGGCCACCACGGACCGTCAACGTTTTCAGCACCGTCTACTTTCATCTGGTCCATTTCGAAAAAGCTTCCACCAGTGTCAGCTGGGTGCAGCTGAATTCCTTCGAAACCACCCTTGTCGTACTCCATATGGTTCGCTACCCGAACTCCTAGCTCTCCCACATGAGCGATTCGAGAAGCGACATCATCTACCTGGTTGATCACCATGTATCCGGTATCACCGCCCCTTCTTTCGATGTAACGACCACCGGCCGTGGGGCTTGTNACGGGNGTTACACATTCNAGGAACTGATTCCCTATAGGCCACANGGTGTTCTTTAAACCAAAAACACCTACCCCCGGGTCGATATGGCAGGCTTCCACACCGAGAACTGTTTGAACATCAAGAGCAGTCTTCAACAGATCTGAAGTAACCACGGCGATTTGACGGAGACGAATCCACATAGAAATACCCTAAGGCCTTCATCAACCCTCCCGCTGAGGCTTCCGAGAAGTTCTCCTNAAAAGCGGGTTACCCAAGCAACGTATTGGTGTACAGGTAGGTCGTCACGACAAGGAATGTAGGGCCTACCCTTTAGGTATGGCCCTACACCCGAACGGCGTTAATCATCTCGCCATTTCCACCCGAGACATGAAGACACAACTCACGTTTTTTGCCGACGTGTTGGGGTGCCCAACCAAGGCTTTGTATTGGATGCATGGAGTTGAAGGCTGTTACCACGGCTTTGCAGAGCTATCCGAAAGCTCGTACATAGCCTTTGTCCAACATCCCGAAAACGCAGAGGAAATAAAATGGGGTGTAACCCACGCAGGTAACGGGGGTGAACCGGTGACAAAAGGCGCAATGCAACACGTTGCGTTCAACGTCGACGACATAGAAGAACTGCTACAACTCAGAGATCGGATCCGGGCCCACGGCATTCAAGTGTTAGGACCGTTAGACCACGGTTTCATTCAGTCCATGTACTTCGCAGGACCTGAAGGGCTGAGCCTAGAAATTTGCGTCGGTAGCGAAATCAATGCCGAAGCGTGGGTAGACCCCGAAGTGCGAGACCTTTGTGGCATCGACGAAGCAGAGATGCAATCTCTCAAAGATCCGACCGAATTTGATCCACTTGGTGAATCGCTGCCGAATCCGCCATTTGATCCAGACAAGCCCCACATGCATTATCCACCCGGAGTGCTGGAAAAAGTCATGGCTGTGCCCGATGAGGTCGTATGGGACAAGTTCAGCGAAACTACGCCGCCGGTTGAAATCGACTANCNACTAGATGACCCACAAGTGATGCATGAAGAGCGTCGTCCANCTGTTTTTGCTGTCAANCAAAATATAGGAGTANCNACTCCCCANGATTCGAAAGAACNGCTTTTGACGCCACACTTTGGTGTCCTGTGTCTTTCCGCATTGTTTTCTGCTCTCGGATTCTCATCGGTTATTCCCACCGTCGCCCGTTTCGTCGTAACGGATCTCAATGGCGGAGACCTAGAAGTGGGAGTAGCTCTCGGAGTGTTCTCTTTCTCGGCGGTGCTTGCTCGTCCCTGGATCGGGCGACTTGGAGATCGAAAAGGTCGTCGACTGTTAATCGCTGGCGGATCGTTCGTCACAGCAATAGTGCTCGCTGCCCATGCCCTCGCTGATAGCTATCTCGTTCTTTTGCTTGCTCGTTTAGCTATGGGAGCGGTCCAAGGGGCGTTTTTTGTTGGCACTGTCACCCTCACAACTGACCTTGCTCCTGAACATCGACGAGGGGAAGCCGCTAGCTACTTTTCGGTAGCCATATATGGGGGTATGGCTTTTGGTCCTTGGTTAGGGGAGTGGGCGGCGGGCCGCTGGGGGTTCGATGGGGGCTTCCTGCTAGGTGGTTTATGTATGGCGTTGGCTGCAATCGTTGCTTGTTGGTTGCCAGATTTCGTGGAGGGCCAAGAAGGTAATCTCGCTTCGGCTAAGTCGTCGAAGGCGAGTTCGCTGCTGTACCGCTCAGCTATTTGGCCCGGAATCGTCATGGCTCTCGGCATCATGATCTTTCCTGCCTTACACGGCTTCATGCCCAAGCTCATGGATGAACAGAACTTGGGAGATGCAGGACCGATCTATGCGCTCTATGGACTATTGGTTCTAGTTCTAAGGCTTATATGTAGCCGCCTTCCCGACGCGCTCGGGACAGCAAAAACGGCTGCGATAGCTCTCACCGGATCCGCTATCGGAATGCTCGTCATGGGTAGTTTCGTCTCAAGGCCAGGCATGTTTGTCGGGGCAGCTATTTTGGCGATCGGAGGCTCGCTGCTGTATCCAGCCCTGATGGTCGCGGCAGTCGATGGTGTGCCGGCTAATGAGCGTGCGCAAGCAATGAGTACCTTCACGATGTTCTTTGAATTGTCAGGTGGAATAGGGGGTCCAGTATTGGGGGTCGTCGCTTGGATGAGCGGAACCACTGTTGCTGCCTTCTACGGAGCCGCTGTTCTTGCCGCGACTGGACTTCCAGTTCTGCTTGCCTGGCGAAGAAAGAACCCAAGTATTGCTTAACAGTTGACGCGTTAGATACCGGTCACAGAACTTGGACTCTAAGAGCTTCATGTAAACAGTTGATGGTGTCGAGACAAGAATTCAGCTACAGCTTCGGTAAAGGCGTCGTTGTCGTCCCCAGCGACCATGTGGCCAGTGCCCGCCACGTCCACAAACTCTGCCTCGGGGACTAAATCTAGAAAACTTTTGACTGCTTCTGGAGTGACGAGGTCTGATTGCCCACCTCGCACGAGCAGGATTGGGGCGGTAGTGGAAAGCATTCCGTCCGACATGATTTGGCTGACCCGTTCCATATGAGCCGCTAAGGCTGACTGATCGCCTGTATTGAATCCGGGCTTGGATGTTACGTAAGCGGGGTCCCACTTCCATATCCAACGCCCATCGGGCCTCTGTTGCAGGACCCGCGTTAATCCTGAAGGATTCGAAGGACGGGNTCGGTGAGGGTTGTAGGCAGAGATAGTGTCAGCGGCCTCTTGCAGGTCAGCGAAGCCATCAGGGTTGCCCGACATGAAATCNATGATTTTTCGGGCGCCTTCCATATCGAAGTGAGGCGTGATGTCGACAAGGACCACCGCCTTATACANCTGGCTTTGTGAGGCGCGCTGAGCTGCGAGGCTCCCCATTCCNCCCATNGAAGCGCCCACTATGGCTGGAAGGGAGTTGAACCTTTTGAGTACAGCAGNAATGTCNCTGCCGATATCTTCCGAGTCGTACTCATGTTCAGGTGACCAATCACTGTCACCATGGCCTCGGGCGTCCAGAGTGGTCACGAACCANCCGCGTTCTGACAAAATTTCGGCNGAAGACTTCCATGCGTGCCGGTTTTGTCCTGCGCCATGGCACATCAATACCGGAGGGCTCGAGGGGTCACCCCATTCGTCGGCTACAAGACAGAGGCCATCGGCAGCCTGGATTTCAACGGTACGCACGGCGAGGGATCCTAGGCCGTTCGAATCAAATTTGTNTAGTCACCACGGATGNATAGAGCCGTCCCATCTCAAAAAGGATCCACTGTCTGCATGTGGAAAAGTTTCCAAAGTGGAAAGAATTCCATGAGCTGACTCTTCGACGCTTATATCTGCACTTGATCCGCCCATGTCGGTTCTTACCCAGCCTGGGTGAAACGCGACCACCGAAACACCTTTTTCTTTCAGCTGGGTGGCGAGTTGCACCGTGACCATATTCATCACCGCCTTGGATGTTGCATATGGCAAGTCGTTGAAGTTTGCACCAACCACCATCGAACCTATTTGGCTAGTGACATTCACCACTTGACTGCCTGACCCTAAACGGTCAGCGAGGCTTCTCGTCACNGTCGCTGCGCTGAGTCCGTTAATTCTGATCATGTCGAGCGTCAAGTCGACTGGTGCGTCCAGTACCCCCACTTCCTCGCGTTTAAAACCCATATTGGAGATGCTTGTCCCCGCGTTATTGATCAACAGCGTTATGTCTTCATTTATTGCTTGGCTGAAGGAACGAACCGATTCCTCATCCCCAACATCGATTGGTAGCAAAGATGTGGGTGTTAAGTCTCTGAGTTCTTGAGCTTCATCGGGGTTTCTGCAACCAGCTATGACTCTGTCTCCGCGTTGGATGCATTGGCGCGCCAGTTCAAGCCCAATACCTCGGTTGGCACCTGTGATGACCGTTGCCGACATTGTTGCTCCTATCCGATTGGCTTAGCGTTGACAATCCCGCTAACGCTGTCGAAGCCTACGCGAGTGAAGTGAAGCAAGACTTGACGGAAGATTATTAACCGACACCCAGCCAAAGCATGGCTGTCATGTAGATAGCGAGAAGCAACACGGCATCGGCCTTCCCAATTCGTCGCTTTCGAGCTCCCTGCACGTAAGCGAAACTGACGGCGAGGACCATCGCTATGAGGCCACCTCCAGTGAGTTTGGGGTCGGCTATCGATCCGGCGTCGACCAGTCCAATGGCTGCGCCACCCGCCAANCCATTAAACAAGTTGGAACCAAAGAGGTTGCCGACGATGAGCCCGGCTTCTTTCTTTCTGGCCGCGGCGACCGCGGTCACTAATTCTGGAAGAGATGTCCCCAAAGCAACGATTGAGAACCCCACGAAGCCTCCGCTAAGNCCCCACTCATCGGCGACGGTCGTCGCGCCTGAAACAGCGAGTTGAGCACCTGCCAGGACCCCTCCAAGCCCCAACAAGGAGAACAGTAGGCTCCGCCTTAAAGTCTCACCNTTGCCCTGCTCTGAAGNCACAGTTTCATCCGGACTCTTGATGAGGATGATCATCGCCAGCATGAGCAGCAGTAGTAACGTCCCGCCCTCTAGCCTCGTCAATTCGCCATCCCTGACAGTTACGGCGAAAATTATTACCGCCGCAATCGACAACGGCGCCTGTCTTCTAATTACCGAAGAGGTCAGAGCTATGGGAGTCACCAACGCCGCTACGCCCAACACTAGGGATAGATTCGCGACATTTGAGCCAACGATGTTACCGACCCCTAAAGCGGGGTTACCTTGCGATGCTGCAATNGTCGATACCACTAACTCTGGCGCTGACGTTCCGAAGCCCAAGACAATTGCCCCGATGACTACAGAACTCATCTTGAGTGANCGNGCTAACTGAACTGCACCATCAACGAAAACATCCCCAGCCTTTACGAGTATGAACAGACCGATTAATAGCGACAGTATGGCGATTAGCACTTGACCTCTAATGGTTGTTTCGCGGGGGTCCAAACCTACGAGCAGTGTCCTGGTATTTCACGGCTGGTGTTAACACCATTCCTTCGTCGAATTGCCCGACCATACCGCGTTGGATCTCCTGCCAAGGGGTATGGCTTTCAGGGAAAGGAAAACCTCCGGCTTCTTCAAGTTCCCGATTACGGGACTCTATTTCCTCTTCTGAAATCAACATGTNGGCAGTACCAAGTCTCAAATCAATACGTATCTGATCACCGGTTCTCAAAATCGCCAAACCACCACCAGCCGCCGCTTCGGGAGATGCGTTCAGAATTGATGGAGAGCCCGAAGTTCCTGATTGACGGCCATCACCGATGCACGGAAGTGAATGCACTCCCCGCACTAACAGCGCCGAGGGTGGCTGCATGTTGACGACCTCAGCTCCGCCTGGGTAGCCGATCGGTCCGGCCCCTCGAATAATTAGCATCGAGTTCTCGTCAATTTGTAATGAGGGATCATCGATCCGATCGTGATAATCCTCGGGTCCTTCGAAGACAACAGCTTTGCCCTCAAAAGCTTCAGGGTCGTCAGGGTTAGAGAGATACCGATTTCGGAACTCTTCGCTAATAACACTGGTCTTCATAATGGCACTGTCGAAGAGATTCCCTGAGAGGTGGACAAAGCCTGCATCTGCAAGCAGAGGCGCGTCTATCGGCCAAATAACATTCGTATCAAGTGTTTCGGCGTCGCTACAGTTGCTGCCGATTGTTGAACCGCTAACGGTCATCGCCTCTGCGTGNGGCAAAAGTTCCGCATCCATTAACTGTTTAATAACGGCAGGAACGCCACCTGCGTGAAAATAGTCCTCACCCAGGTATTCACCGGCGGGCTGCATGTTCACTATTAACGGAACTCTTAAGCCGAGATTTTGCCAGTCATCGTTGTCGAGTGGCACTGATAGATGTCTCGCCACAGCGTTCAGGTGAATCGGAGCGTTGGTTGAACCACCAATTGCGGAGTTCACAACGATGGCATTTTCAAAGGCCTCTCTGGTCATGATGTCTGAGGGGCGAACATCTTCTTTGACGAGATCAACGATACGTAAACCGGTTCGGTACGCGACCTGAGCTCTTTCTCGATACGGGGCTGGAATGGCAGCTGCCCCCGGTAGCTGCATTCCAAGAGCCTCGGTCAGTGAATTCATCGTGGTCGCAGTACCCATAGTTGAGCAATAGCCGGTTGACGTGGCTGAGGAGGCGACCAAATCGGCAAATTCTCCGTCATCTATTTGTCCTGCCGCGTGCATTTCGCGGGCCTTCCACACGATGGTTCCTGAACCGGTTCGTTCACCTTGGTGCCAACCATTCAGCATCGGTCCGACCGATAAAGCGATTGCTGGAATGTTTACTGTTGCCGCGGCCATCAGACATGCCGGTGTCGTCTTGTCACAGCCAATTGTTAAGACCACGCCATCCAGCGGGTAACCCTGAAGGATTTCGACCAGCCCCAGATAAGCCAGATTGCGGTCTAATGAGGCCGTCGGTCGCTTTCCGGTTTCTTGAATCGGGTGAACAGGAAACTCGAAGCAAATTCCGCCCGCTTCCCTGATCCCTTCTCTCACCCNCTGGGCAAGCTCTAGGTGGTGCCGGTTACAGGGAGATAGGTCTGAACCCGTCTGAGCTATCCCAATGATGGGTTTACCGGACTGAAGTTCTTCTCTGGTCAGCCCAAAGTTGACGTAACGTTCAAGATAAAGAGCGGTCATCAATGGATCGCCTGGGATATCGAACCACGCCGCCGACCTGAGTTTCATTTCCTCGCTGTTTCGCACCACGCCCTCCAGTGTGCCGACTTAACTTGGTTCTAGCAGCCCAAGGCGAAGGCCCTTAAAAAAGCCAAAAAAATTTCAGTGGCCACGCATCGCTGTCCGACAAAGATAAGAGACTGCGCTTACTCTTTGGGTGCCTAGTCGCTGCACAAAAGATAAGTAACACGTTTAGCAACTGTCACGAACTGAGGTCGTCGATGACTGAGGAGCCGATAAAGGTATATAGAGCCAAGGAAATTATCACCATGGATCCGACCGCCCCGAGAGCGACTGCAATAGCAGTCCAAGGCGATCGAATAGTTGGAATCGGTGACAGTGACGATGTCAATCAGTGGGGGGCAGAAGAAATCGACCACAGCTTTGACGACTATGTGCTGCTCCCTGGTTTCGTCGAAGCTCATTCCCATGTCATGTCCGGCGCCTTGTGGGAGTTCCCCTATGTCGGGTTTTATGACCGTGAAGACCCACAAGGAAAAATATGGCAGGGTTGCCGCGACATCGAGTCAGTGTTGGAACAACTCATCCAATACGAGAGTCGCATTAGCGACCCCGATGACACGTTGATTGGGTGGGGACTCGACCCGATATTCCTTCAAGGGGAACGGCTCGAAGCCCGACATCTTGATCAGATATCAACTACCAGACCCATTTTCGTGTTTCACGCCAGTGGACATCTCGCGACCGTGAACTCTGAAATGATGCGGCGATCCGGGATTGATCGCCACACCCCAACACCGGGAGTGGCTCGAAACGCTGATGGCGAACCGAACGGGGAGCTTCAAGAACCAGCAGCCATGTCACTAGCCCTCAATGGACTGTTGAGTATCGGGACAGCGATCATGTCCTCCGAAGCCAAATGGAACTATGCCCGCGAGGCGCGCAACTGTGGCGTTACCACTGTCGCCGACCTCGGGACGACTCGATTAGCGGTGGAGGGACAATTAGAGGCATGGCGCGAAGCGACAGACCAAATGAGTTATCCGGCTCGAGTAGTCGTCGCGTTCGGACACCATGACTCCGGAGGAAGTCCAGCAGATGTTGATGGTCTGGCAGCGCTCGCAGTGCGGTTAAGAGATGAAGAAGAGACAGCGAAGCTCCGATTTGGGATCGTCAAGCTGATACTTGATGGTTCCATTCAAGGTTTTACCGCCCGTCTATCNCCGCCCCATTACCTTGACCCACCCCAAGGCCATCCAGGTAACGGGCTTTGGCTAATTCCACCAGAACAGATGCCACAAATCGTGAGTTCCTATCACCGGGCTGGACTAACGGTGCATTGCCACTGCAACGGCGACGAAGCCTCACAAGTATTCATAGATGCGGTAGAAGCAGCACTTGTAGAACATCCCAGAGATGACCACAGGCACACTGTCCAGCACTCTCAGCTGACGACAGCGTCTCAATACCAAAAGATGTCTGCACTAGGCATGAACGCCAATATTTTCAGCAACCACATTTTCTACTGGGGTGATCAACATGCTGCCATAACAGTTGGAGAAGACCGAGCAGCAGCTATGGACGCGTGTGCGACAGCCGAACGTGAAAATGTCAAATTTTCTATTCATAGTGATTCACCAATTACCCCCATGAGTCAGCTTCACACCATGTGGTGCGCAGTGAACCGTAAGACCGCCTCAGGCAGGATTCTTGGCCCCGACGAGAGAATTGGCGTCCACAAGGCTCTGCAAGCCTGCACCATCGATGCAGCGCACCAGCTTCGACTGGACAANGAGATTGGATCTTTAGAAGTGGGAAAATTAGCGGACCTCAGTGTCCTGGCTCGCAACCCCTATGAAGTGCCTCCAGAGGAATTAAAAGACATTCAGGTATGGGGAACTATGGTCGGAGGTATCGTCCATCGATCCGCGTCGGAGTGAAGAAAATGGGGGACTNTCCGCAAACGGCAATTGAGATGACAGTCATTGGCGGCTATCTNGGAGCAGGTAAAACGACCCTGGTCAACCACATCCTTACCCAGGCTGAGGAACCAGTCGCCGTCCTCNTCAACGACTTTGGTGACATCAACATCGACGAGCACCTCATTGAATCAGCTGATGGAAACACCATTAGCTTGACCAACGGTTGCATTTGCTGTTCCCTCGCCGACGGGTATGTCGCAGCGTTACAACAAATCANAGTTCGTCGCCCTCGCCCTAAGCACCTAGTCGTTGAAGCCAGTGGAGTTGCAGACCCAGCGGCGATAGCTGCCTACGGACATGCCCCAGGTCTATCTCTCAATGCTGTTGTTGTAGTAGTTGACGGAGCCAACACAGAACAACAGCTCAGTGATTCGTTGGTCGGGCAAACCGTCGCCAACCAAATAGCTGTGGCAGACCTCATTGTTCTAAACAAGAAAGATCTCATCGATGACCCCTCAGTAATCTTGAGGGAATTGAAGGGATTGAACTGTGAAGCGTTGATCGTTGAGTGCGTGCAATCCCAAATTAGTTTGAACGTATTGTTCGGTTCTCCAGTGACCACGCGAACCTCAACGCCGCACACAATGGGCCGGTTCGAATCACGGAGCCATTCATCAGACCCTCCGCTCTCCAAAAAGGCTCTGATTGAGTTTGTCGAACAACTACCAGAAGAGATACAACGAGCTAAAGGAGTTCTTCGGATCGACGAAGAACCGGAAATTCCGATGGTCTTTCAACTTGTGGGAAATAAGTGGGACTTACGGGCCCTGGCGGAACGCAAGAACGCCCCTTCAGGAAATCAGATTGTTGTTATCGGTCCCGAAGGGTCAGTACCAAACAACTGGGATCAAGCACTCAGACAGCAAGACAGATAATGCTTGGAGTCTGTGATTGAGGATTACAGACCTAAGAGAGATCCATTATCTCGGCTAGTTCTTTGACGCCCTCTCGGATCGCGTCCGCGCTTGGATTGCCGAAACAGAGACGCATCTTGTTTGCTCCCCACTCAGGATCAACCGACCATCCGGCTCCAGCATTGAATTGGATGCCTTTACGAGCGGCCTCGGCACCGAACACCCCGGTATCTACATCTTCTGGGAAGGTAAGCCACATGAAGATCCCACCCTGGGGCATATCGAAGCTTGCTGCGTCTCCGAAAGCCTCTTCAATTGACTCAGCCATGACCTGGGCCTTCTCATGCAGCACTGAGGTCAACTGCTCCGCATGATCATCGAAATGGGAAGCGGCGTACTCAGCGACGACCATTTGCTCTAGTGCGCCAGAGCCGGCGTCTGTCTTCAAGGAAAGTATTTGTTGCAGTATCGACGATTCAGCGACGAGGTAACCGACCCGCAATGCCGGGGCAATCGATTTCGAAAAAGAACCACAATAAATGACCCTCGTGTTTGAGTCATCTAATTCCCACAGCGTGGGAGGCCTAGGGCATCCCCATAACAAATCGGCATAGCAATCGTCTTCGAAGATTGCGGTCTGATAGCCCCCCATTACTTGCAAGATGTCGAGTCGACGTTCCAAAGGCATGCAAGAACCCGTCGGGTTTTGAACGGTCGGTATCGTGTACAGATATTTTGCCGGGCGACCTTCAGCAGAACACTGCGCCAATAACTCTCCAAGGTGGTCTGGGCACACGCCGTGCTCATCTAGATGAACTCCATGAACAACAACTCCTAGCCGAGTCAAACGACTAATCATCCCGCCGTAAGTTGCTTCTTCAACGATCACGTTGTCGCCTGGTTCCAATAAAAGATCGTTAACTAAATCAAGACCTTGCAGCGACCCTGAAGTGATGAGGACTTCATTGGGTTCTACCTTTGTATCGGCCCGAATATCGAGTTTGCGACAGATGAAGTTACGAAGTGCCTCATGACCTAAAGGGCTTCCACCTAAGTTATAAACGGCGAGTTTGCGGCCCTCTCGTTGAAAGACGCGAGTTGCAGCCTCTGAAAGGCCAGCGACGGGCACGTTTGCTTCATCGTTGTTGCCGCCCACAAAGCTAAAGGCCGGAATGCCGGTCCACTCTCCTTCTGGGGCAGGGAGACCCTCTCGGTACAAGTTGTCAATATCGAAACTCAACGGATCCCCCTGAAACCTTGTTTGCTGCATCGTAGAGCCGAAATCAACAACGTGCGCCAACTAGCGTGGGCGGAGCTGCTGATCCCAGAGGAAGAGAGTCCCGGTGTCTAGATACGAGGTTCATGCGATCAAATACGCTGAGCGAGATGCGGTGCGAGCGGAACATTTCATAGGAGGAGACCCCCACGACAGCACTCCAATGCCAATGGATTACTTCGTATGGCTGATCCGCAGTGACAGTGGAAGAGAATGGGTCGTCGACACCGGATTTGAAGAAGATGACGCTCAGGCCCGACGACGTACTTTGCTTCGAACTGCTAGCGAGGGGGTCACGTTACTGGGAGTCGACCCAGAGAACGTGACCGACGTCATCGTGACCCACTTTCATTACGACCACGCAGGAGGAGTCAACCAGTTTCCCAAAGCGACCTTTCATGCCCAAGACCAGGAGATGTACTTCGCCACCGGACGCGATATGACCAGAAAGGCGTTTAACCACGCGTTCAACGTCCGGCACATCCAAGAGCTCGTTGGCCGTGTTTTCGCTCAACGAGTTACCTTTCATGACGGAGACACTGAACTCGCGCCCGGGTTAACGCTCCACCTCATCGGTGGACACACGCGCGGCTTACAAGTGGTGCGGATCGAAACGGGAAACAGAGTTGTCGTGCTTGCTTCTGATGCCAGTCACTATTGGGCAAACATGAACGAGGGTCGCCCATTTCCTATCGTGGACGACTTGTCAAAAATGATTCAAGGTTGGGAAACTTTGAAAGAGCTCGCCGGCCCGGAGGGAGTCATAGTGCCGGGGCATGANCCACTGGTGTTCGACCACTTCCCTCCTTCAANCCCTGACTTAGAGGGAATAGCAGTCCGCCTCGATTAATAGCGGCGCTAGAAAAGGTTGGATCTAAAACGTTGGATCGCCAGCGTCCAACCCGAGAAGTACTCGNCCAGCGGTGTCTATCTGATATGAGCCGACCATGAAGTGGCCAGCTACGGCACGAGCATCGTTTAGCAGAGCCATAAGGCCAGGATTCTCAAAATTGGCGGTACTGCCAGCGGCATCAACTAAATGCTGGATGGCGCTTATCGCATTCTGTACAGACCAAGAGCAAGCTAAACGTACTTTGGCGTGCAAGTGATCGGTCACATCGTTCCCTTGTTCTGCAGCTTCCCANACAGCGTCGAGCTGTTCGAAAACCCATGCCTGTCCTGCACCGACTAGCGCTTCCGCTTTCGCTATCGCGATGGCAGCATCGGGGCGCTCGTGAAGNTTCCGTTTAGAATTNAGGGGAGTTTTGCTTCCTGCGAGCNCTTGAAAATCAGCGATAGCGCGAGTTGCNAGACCAGCAGCCACACCGGTCTTAGGAAACGGAAACCTCAGNGCGGATGGCAGGCGGTAAAAAGGTAAATCAGGTATGGGAAGCGAATGGTTGGGGACAACGCCGCACCAGTCCTCAGAAACGAAGAAATCGTCCAACACCACATCATGGGAACCCGTGCCTCTTAANCCGACTGTGTGCCAAGTATCTTCAATGAATTCTGGGTCTGCNTCCATGACAGCGAAACACAATTCAATTGGTGAAGCGCCATCTACAACGCTGTTCAGTACCCATTTATCCGCCGTGGTGCAACCGCTCACGAAATTCCATCGCCCCGAAACTCGCCATCCACCCTTCGNTCGTCGNGCCCTACCCTTTGGGACCCCTGATCCAGCTATAACTACTGCGGGGTCATCAACCCACAAATGACGACAAGTGTCAGGGGGCAAATAGGCCGACACCAGCTCCGCCTCTTCATTGCATGTCATAGCAACCCAAGCCGTAGAACCATGAAGTTCGGCTACACGTTTCGTGAAATCGATCAACTCGCTTGGATGTACCTCATGACCCGCGTACTCCTCAGGAACGAGAAGCTTCATAAGTCCCAGGTCCCCTAAAGACTTAACTACTTCNGGATCNGGCTCTCGTAGTTGGTCCGACTGTTTAGCGCGATCCAAAATCAAATTCTCAACACCAGAAAGGAGCTGTTCAAGCTGGAAAGAGGCCGCTGCCATAAACGCAAACTATCGTCTGAAATTGCGAGAGGAGAAAGTGGACAGTGAATTCAGCTGATCAGGACCAAACCGACAACGACCGAATGGCCCAAACGCGTCCACTCGAAGGGATGCGGGTAATAGATCTAACCGACCATCGGGGAGATATCGGACCTTGGATACTCGGCGAATTAGGGGCCGACGTAGTCAAGGTTGAACCTCCTGGCGGCTGTTCAACTCGCGGATCAGACCCAATCCGAAAAGATGACGCCTCTGATTTACGCAGTCTGCATTTCAGTTCCTACTCATCGAATAAACGATCGATTGTCCTAAACCTAGAAAGCTCCGAAGATCGAGAAACGTTCCTAAAATTACTGGAGACTGCTGATTTTCTGTATGAGTCGGGCATGCCAAGCTTCCTTTCTGAGGTAGGTATCGACAGAACTCAGATCACATCAGCCAACAATCAGCTGATTCATGTGGTTGTCACTCCGTTTGGAGCAGATGGACCGCGAGCAAACAACCCGCACAGTGAACTGTCCCTAGCCTCACTGGGCGGCTCACCGAATTTACAAGGGACTCCGGACCGCCCACCGGTCAAAGCATCGATCCCACAAGTCTGGCGACATACCGGAGCTGAATCAGCAGTAGCNGGAATGGTCGCCCACTCCCGGATGATCACAACTGGTCGGGAGCAACATGTTGTGGTGTCAGCCCAATCGTGCGTCACTTGGACCTTGTTGAACGCGATGGAAGCTCACGCTATTCAGGGAAGTGATATCCATCGNACAGGAACTGAAATTCTTACTGACCCTCCNNTNCAAATCCGCGTGGAAGCAGCGGATGGATGGCTAATTGCAGTGAGTANNGGNGNCCTNGCTGNGGCGCTAGGCCCGTGGCTGATCGAAGAAGGCATAGTCGACGCAACTTGGTNGGANGAAGACTGGTCAACGTTTGACCACAGNGCGATAAGCGGTGAGGACACAACTTATGCTTTCTNAGACATTTATNAGGCAGTAAGCGCTCTTTGTATTCGNTACCCCCGTGAAACGCTCATGAGGCGGGGCCTTGAACTTGGAGCCACCCTGGCACCGATCAACGACGTCGAAGACCTTCTTGGCTTCGATCATCTTGAACTCCGAAACTTTTGGCGAAGAGCAGCGGACGAGAGAGGATTTACAAGTGAACGAATTCCGGGCGGATTTCTATCGTTTGGTGGTCATCGACTGGTCGGTCACCGCCGGCCACCTCACCTAAACGAACACAGTGAAGAAATCCTAGGTGATCTGCATACAAGGGCTCCAGCTAGAAACAGCAGCGAAGCTGCGGGTTCAGACCTGCCATTAGAGGGACTCAAGGTCGCAGACTTTTCTTGGGTCGGGGTCGGACCCATTACCGCCAAGGCATTAGCTGATCATGGTGCGACGGTCGTNCGAATTGAATCCGGNGGNCGACTNGACCCACTGCGTGTGAATGGCCCTTTCAAGGATCAAATCTTTGGAGAGAACATGTCGCATTTTTTCGGCACCTTCAATACCTCCAAACTGAGTATCGACATCGACCTAAAAAANGAAACCGGAATTGACATAGCTCGAAANTTGATCGCATGGGCCGACGTTGTCATCGAAGCCTGGAGTCCCGGAGCCTTCGCCCGNNCCGGATTNACCGACGAAGCCATTCGCTCTTTGAATCCTTCGGCCATCATCGTTCACACATCNCTACTNGCTAGCGGNGGNCCTTTATCCCCACTAGCNGGTTACGGCTATCACGCTGCTGCCATNGCTGGNTACTACGAGGTAGTCGGCTGGCCCGACCTACCACCCGACGGCCCGTATCTNGCCTACACCGACACCATCTCACCTCGATTTATAACTTCGGCGTTGTTGGCTGCGATAGACCACCGAAGACGNACNGGATCNGGNNATGTGATCGAGGCGGCTCAGTTGGAGTGTGGTCTGCAACTGATGGCNCCAGAACTACTGNANTTNCAGATCAATGATGTCAAGNCCACTCGAATCGGCAATCGCGACCTGAATATAGCCCCCCAAGGTATTTACCCTGTTAAAGGAGACGACCGCTGGATTGGGATAACAATCNAAGACGACGCNAATTGGGNAGCTCTTCAAACCCTTATGGGGAACCCAGCTTGGGCTAAAGGNAAANAATNTGAGACAGCTGCNGGGCGAATTGATTCNGCTGANCTNATCGACNAACAAATCGCCGAATGGACAATTGGCTATGAAGGCAAAGAATTGGAGAGAGAACTAGCAGGGAACGGAATTCCAGCTGGAGTAGTCGCACGAAGNAGNGACCTATTAGCAGACCCCCAATATGAACATCTCGGTTTCTATCGCTGGCATGAGCATGGAGCTATGGGTCGAGTCCCATACGCAGGCCATCAGTACTCGATCNAAGAATACGATCATGGGCCACGNNCNGCGGCGCCTCTATTAGGTGAACACACNTTNGAAGTATTNAGTGANTTGCTTCAGATCGATCCNGANGAGATNGCTGAGATAGCGATCAGTGGCGCACTTGGGTGAATGTTGTGACATTTGATGACGTAATCGAAGCTGGCAAAGAAGTNGCAAAGGTGTTGCGAAAAGTTGAGAGTTCTGTCGCNGTATCTGAGTCAGCGGCTGGAGGATTNATAAANGCAGCACTTGTGGCAGTTGCCGGCGCNAGCGACTTNTACAAAGGTGGNATGNTCGTGTACACCGGCGCGGGCCGGGCCGTCTTGTCTAGCGCNGGACCGTTGCCNGNANACCTNAGGGGTGCAACTGAAGCNTTNGCNNTNGTTCAAGCCGATCGAGCNAGACAGCTATACCAAGCGGATTGGGGCATAGGTGAAACAGGNGCAACGGGACCGTCAGGGAATCCGTACGGAGACCCTCCGGGAGTTGGCTGGGTTGCATGCAGCGGAGCGACTGAAGCGACCCTCGAATTGCGCACTGGGATTAATGAACGCGAGTCAAATATGTATGCGTTTGCAATCGCTGCGTTAGAACTGACGGTTCGGACAATAAAGGCGTAGATTTTTAGTTGTGGAACCCATACCCCTTTCGGTNCTCGACCTCGCAACNGTGTCCAGTGATGCGACAAGCGCGCAGGCACTGTCGGAAGCAACTCAATTAGCGGCTGCNGCNGAACGACTCGGTTACTCGAGATTCTGGGTTGCTGAGCACCACAATATGAACACAGTCGCGAGTACCTCACCGGCTGTGCTCATCGCTCACGTCGCCGCCTCCACCAGCGAGATCAAAGTGGGATCGGGTGGAGTAATGTTGCCGAACCATGCACCGCTCGTAATCGCNGAACAATTCGCGCTTTTAGAAGCACTTCACCCAGGCCGCATTGATTTAGGAATTGGGCGAGCCCCAGGNAGNGACCGGCAAACAATGGCGGTAATTCGGGGGTCCGCNGCGGCCTTATCTGTAGAAGATTTCCCNCGTGACTTAATTGATGTGATGGGACTTCTTGGTGACGTGAGAACTGACCACGGACTCTGGAACAAGTTTTCAGCCACACCTGTAGCTACNTCCTCTCCTGAGGTGATCTTGCTGGGTTCGAGCGGCTTCAGTGCACAACTCGCAGGTGTCTTGGGACTCCCGTTTACTTTNGCNAATCATTTTGATACNGGTGGGACTCTTGAGGCNGTNCAGATGTANCNAGAAGCNTTCCGTCCGTCTCCAGCGCTCAGTGAGCCNTACANNATCGTTTCTGCGTCAGTGATGGCGGCAACAAAGACNGAAGACGCTNTAAAGCTTGCAGCCCCGAGCCGCCTCCGGAAATACGGAATGCGTAGCGGACGNTTTTGGTCGNTGGTTCNACCCGATGAAGCTCTATCTCATCCCGAATGGAGTAGGGCCGAAGCNATGCCCAGCAACGCCATCAATGGAACCGCCGAAGAAGTGACAAAAGGCCTTGAACAGTTAGCGGAACAAACTCAAGCCAATGAATTATTTCTCCACTGTTCAAGCTTTGGNCTCGCCGAACGTTTGACGAGCATCGACCTGATAGCTGAACAGTGGGGCCTGCAGACAGGTCACAACTCCCAAGTGGCAGCTGTTCCTCAATAATCATGAACAAGCTCACTTCCCTGGGAACCCACTTTGGGCCGTACCGAATCGAAAGCAGAGATAACGAAGTTGTGGCGGTTCACGGCCATGAGCTTGACCCGTCACCATCACCAATTGGTCAGGCTTACCTCCACCGTTCAGAGCTTCGCGTTCTTCGCCCAGCTGTTAGACGATCTTGGCTAGAGGGAGGCCCTGGAACGCGNGGTGATCTGCGTGGGANGGANCCCTTTATCCAAGTTGAATGGGACCAAGCGATAGCTCTAGCCTCCGACGAGCTAAAGCGCATTCGAACATCACACGGACCGCAGGCCCTCTTTGCAGGTTCCTACGGATGGGGATCTTCGGGACGAGTTCACGCGCCAGGGGCTCTCTTATTCCGCCTCCTCCGCATGTATGGAGGTTTTACAGACGTCTGGGGCACGTACTCTTCCACGGCGGCGGAGGGTATCGTCCCTTACTTCCTCGGAATGAGGTATCACGCTGCCATTGGTCGAGGGACAAGTTGGTCGGTCATCAGCCAACACACTGACTTATTTGTTTCCTTTGGAGGCCTGCGGCGTACTAACACCGAGGTCACCTACGGAGGGCAAGGAACCCACCACACTGAAAACTGGATGAAAAAGGCGAAGTCAAATGGAACTGACTTCCTGAACATCGGGCCCCTCCGCGACGATATCGACTCCCAGATTGAGCCTCGATGGCAACCAATTCGGCCAGGCACCGACGTCGCGTTCATGTTGGCGTGCATCCACACCCTGATATGTAAGAAACGCATCGACGAAGACTTCATGGAGACCTACGTTCACGGCTGGGAGAAATTCGCTGAGTACGTGATGGGGGAGTCTGACCACCAACCTAAATCTCCGGCGTGGGCATCAAATATCACCGGTATAGATGCGAACACCATTGAAGCGCTAGCCGAAGAGATGTCAAACCGACGGACATTGATCAACGTCGGACTATCTGTGCAGCGTGCTGATCATGGCGAGCAATCCTATTGGGCAGCCACTGCTCTGGCCTGCGCATTGGGTCAGATCGGCTTACCAGGAGGCGGAATTGCTTTTCCATTTGGTGCACAAGGGAATGTAGGTGCCGGGCAGGTTCGCAAAAGAGTGCCAGGAATGCCAATCCCACCAAGGCCTGCAGGGCCTCCAGTCATTTCAGTTTCTCGTTTTCGGGAGCTGCTGGATCAGCCAGGAGCTCCATACGATTGCAACGGCGAGTCAGGTCAATTCCCAGACATCAAGATGGTGTGGTGGGCAGGGGGAAACCCATTCCATCATCACCAGAATTTGAACGAATTAGCATCGGCATGGGAGCGTCCCGAGACAATCGTGGTTCAAGAACCCTTTTGGACACCGACAGCACGACGAGCGGACATTGTTTTTCCATCTTCAACGCCGTTGGAACGAAACGATATTGGCGGAGCAGAAAATTTGATGATCTCCCACGGTCGCGCAGTGGATCCACCCGGAGAAGCACGCGATGACTACGAGATTTTAGCCATGGTGGCCGATCAACTTGACCTGAAGGACCGGTTCACGGAAGGACGAACCGGAGACCAATGGGTAGAGGTCCTGTACGACTTGTTCAGAGCAGAAAACGAATGGGCACCTGACTTCGACGAGTTTTGCGAGGCTGGTTACCTACGTCACCCTGACATGAGTGAAATGGGTGAAAACGAACAAGTTTTTTTAAGCGAATTCCGATCCGATCCAGTTACACACTCGCTGGGAACTCCAAGTGGCCGCATTGAGCTGTGGTCCGAGACCATCGCAGGCTTCGGTTACGACGACTGTCCTCCACACCCAGCATGGATGGAACCCTACGAACGCCTGGGTGGCACGAACTCCGATCAATGGCCCTTGCATCTAGTTTCGAACCAGCCTTCTGTTCGTTTNCATAGCCAATACGATCACACTGAGCCCAGCAGAGGAGCCAAAGTAGCGGGTAGAGAGCCAATCAGAATTCACCCGGCTACCGCTAAAGACCGNGGAATATCTGAGGGNGACGTAGTCCGAGTNTTCAANAATCGTGGTAGCTGCCTCGCCGGNGCAGTACTNGATGATGCTTTGATGCCGGAGGTNGTTCAACTNTCAACTGGAGCCTGGTATGACCCTGACCCNGAAGGNATGTGTCGAGCAGGGAACCCTAATGTTCTAACCCGTGACAAGGGAACTTCGAAGCTGGCACAAGGACCATCGGCTCANACCTGCCTAGTNGATATAGAACTTTTCGNGGGAGATGCACCTCGCGTCGAGTCCTACGACCAACCTCAGTTTGTCGATCAACAATAAAGAGNAAGAAGAGATGTCAGACNAAAATCCTTCAGCGNAAGAATGGCTTTCAGGTNTAGCGACNGAATTAGGCCTTGACCCACCGACCTCCGAAGAGNTCGAAAGCCTCCTGAATCTTGCTGGCGTNGCCGCACACAGCTCCGAACGTATAGCCGCACCAATTGCATGTTGGATGATTGGNGTAGCTGAAATAGAACCAGCCGAGGCGTTGGATTTGGTCGAGAAATACGAGAACGGACGCGTAGGGTAAAGCATTACCTACAATCGAATACTGTGAACGATCGCAACTGGGGATTCAGAACCAGAGCACTACATGCTGGCGGTAGACCAGACCCCACTACCGGATCTCGAGCAGTTCCTATCTATCAATCGACGAGTTTTGTATTCGAAGACACAGCCGATGCTGCAGATAAATTTGCTCTCCAAAAATATGGGACGATTTACACGCGGATTTCTAATCCGACCATTAATGCCTTCGAAGAACGAATGGCCAGCCTCGAGGGTGGAATCGGGTCAGTCGCTACAGCTTCAGGAATGTCAGCAGAATTCTTGACCGCAGCCGCATTAGCAGGACACGGGGACAACCTTGTTACCTCTTCTGCCCTGTATGGGGGTACACACACCCTCTTCGACGTAACTCTGAGTCGCTTCGGGATAGAAGCACGATTTGTCGACGGTGACAACCCAGACGCGTATGCCAAGAACATCGACGAAAATACGAAGTTCCTCTACACAGAGATCGTCGGCAACCCTTCAGGATCGATTCCTGATTTAGCAGCCATTGCACAGGTCGCTCACGCCAACGACCTACCTCTTATCGTCGACGGAACCTTTGCTACNCCCTATCTATGTCAGCCAATTCATCATGGGGCGGACATTGTCCTCCATTCGGCAACCAAGTTCATAGGGGGCCATGGAAACTCGATAGGTGGAATTGTTACCGAATCCGGTCGCTTCGATTGGGGCAGCGGTCGCTTTCCGCAAATGACTGAACCAGTCGATAGCTACAACGGCTTGAAATTTTGGGAGAACTTCGGGGAGTACGCCTTTTGCACCAAGTTACGTGCAGAGCAGCTCCGAGACATCGGCGCTTCAATGGCGCCGATTAACGCGTTCCTTTTACTACAAGGATTGGAAACTTTGCCCTTCAGAATGGACGCACACGTTGCCAACGCCCAAGCTGTTGCGGAACACCTAAGTGAGCACCCAGTCGTGAGNTGGGTCAATTACGCAGGNCTCANNGATTCTCAGTACCACGAACTNGCGAANCAATACTTNCCNAAGGGTCCGGGNGCGATCTTCACTTTTGGAGTCAANGGAGGAAGNNACGCCGGAGCCAAATTTATTGAGTCGCTGCAAGTAATTAGTCACCTAGCAAACGTCGGNGATGCNCGNACGCTCATAATCCACCCAGCCTCGACAACTCATCAACAGCTTTCAGAAGAAGCCCTAGCGACGGGCGGAGTGACCGAAGATATGGTCAGAATTTCTGTAGGGTTAGAAGATCTCGAAGACATTATTTGGGATCTCGATCAAGCGCTGATCTAACTCAGTCTCGATCTCTCGAAGACTCTTCTCTAATTGATCTAGCTCGCCGGCATCGTTTCGCTGTGCTTCGATT
>PAVP01000021.1 GCA_002713975.1 Acidimicrobiaceae bacterium
TCAACTGCGGCATGCATTGTCACTGCCCTTTTCTGTGCATCCCCCCTGACAAGTTATGGGTCTCAGGTGTACCCAGCTATGCCGGCTGCGCTTTGTGTTGTCCTGGGAGTTGCGGGAGTTACTTCAAGGTCGTCTAAACCTTGGTCGTGGATCGCCGTCGCCATGATCGTTTGTTTGCCATGGCTCGGAGTTAAATACGTTCCTTTGGCCGCAGTGTTGACCATTTTTTTGGTTTGGAACAAAAAGTCATTACATGACGCGACGCTTAATTTGCAGTTATGCACTCTTGTCTTCTCCACTGCGATCTATCTAATAGTTCATTATCGGATCTATGGAAGTTGGACGGTGTATGCAACCGGAGATCATTTCGTCAATAGCGAGTGGATTGTTGTTGGTAACTCACCCAATTACGCGGGCCGCACAAGGCGCCTCCTGGGTCTAATTGTCGATCGAAGATTCGGTATCGCGGCTTGGACTCCCACTTATCTGATACTTCCGCTGGTACTCACCCGAACGATCCGTCGCAGAGATGAACATTGGCAACTCGCCGTCAGCCTCTGCGTTGTTTGTTGGGGCATCGCTACTTGGATTGCCTTGACTATGCATGGGTGGTGGTGGTCTGGTCGACAGATAGTTCCAATTCTTCCCCTTGTTGTCATTTTGCTTGCGGCTGCAGTTGACAAACACCGTCGTGCTTTTCAGGCAGTGGTTCTGACTTCTCTGCTTGGAACCATTTCTTGGCTATGGCTCGTCTTTGAAACTTCAACCGGCAGACACACACTCATCGTTGACTTCGAACGGACAACTAACCCGTGGTACCGACTTTGGAGCCGGTTCCTACCTGATCACCAAGTCATGTCCACCGCAGATCACTTGTTGACCGCTATTTGGAGCGCAGCACTGATCTTTGGGTGCTGGTGGGTTTGGAGCCGGTTCAGTCCCAAAACTGAATCTCAATCCGCTACCAGGAGCGAGGATTTCGGCAACACCCGTTGACGATGCCACTCGCACTGCCGGCGGAGTCCTTCAAAGAGATCAACCTCCGGTGACCAACCCAACACTTCGCTGGTTTTGACCGTTCGCGCGACGGTAATAGCNGGGTCNCCAGCAGGNGCAGCAACATTTTCGGTTCGCATTGGGGCANCCGATAATTTCTCCACCATGGCCATTACTTCTTGAAGAGACACCGAGGACCCTCCCCCAACATCGAATGTCTCATCAGCGGCTGCAGCGACGAATCCAGCTGCAACGGTCGCGCCTACTACATCGCTGACATAGGTGAACTCGCGACGTTGCTGCCCATCACCTCGACGAACAAACACCGGTCCGTCAGGATTCGTTGATTCAAACATCCGGTGCATCGCCATGTCAGGTCTCTGCCGAGGACCGTAAACGGTGAAATAACGCAAATTTGTGACTTCTAATCCTTGATTTCGGTACACGTGGGCTAGTTGTTCGCCGACCAGTTTGGTCACACCATACGGACTGATCGGTCGAGGCTCAGGTGAGACCTCAAGACTCGTTGCCCCAGATCCATAGATCGAGGAGCTTGATGCGTACACAACTCGCGAAACCCCGCACTCGAGTGAGGTTTCAAAGACTCGTTGAGTGAGTTCAACGTTTCGCGTTGAACTTTCGTTGAACCCCTCACCCCATGAATCTTGTACACCGGGACGGCCTGCCAAATGAAACACGACTGAGGACCGGCTGAACACTTCGCGTGCTCTCGCATGACTCAACGCGCTATCCACGAGCTCGAAATCCGGATGTCCCATAACGTCCACAAGGTTCTGTCTCTTCTGGTTCGGGTCATACCACGGGTCAAAATCGTCGATACCAATGACTGAACAACCCAACTGGAGTAACCGTTCGACAAGATGCGAACCAATGAAACCTGCGGCACCCGTTACCGCTACCGCCGGTGATCCAAACTCTTCGCGAAATTTCTCAATTCCGCTTGGCTCAAACATATTGGGACTCTGTACGGTCATAGTAAGGACTACCTTACGTCGTTACTGTGGCCTGCCGTCAATCCCAACATCGCAGAAACATGCTTCTATTGTCAGTCAAGGAGCGGATACATGAGTGAAATAGCAGTATTAGGAGCTGGACCTGCTGGACTCATGACCGCGTTGAAGGCCAGGGAATACGGTCATGAAGTCACAATTTTTGAGGCTTCTAACCATGTTGGAGGAATGGCAGCAAGTTTCGAGGTGGCTGGCCAGCGAGTCGACTTCGGAAGTCATCGACTTCACCCGGCTACCGACCCAGAAATCATGTCTCTCATCAAGTCATTATTGGGAGACGATCTGCAAACTCGCGAACGTTACGGACGGATTCGCCTTAAGAACCAATGGATCGGGTTTCCTCTCCGCACCCTAGACATGGTCAAACATTTGCCAATTCGTTTCAGTGGTGCTGTCGCATTCGACACGGCAACGAAGCCTTTTAGGTCACGGTCGTCATCTGATTTTGAATCTGAAATCCGACGACGACTGGGNCCAACGGTGGCCCGGGAATTTTATGGACCGTACGCAACGAAACTTTATGGAGTGGCGCCGAGTCAGCTCACAACAGAGTTATCGAACCGCCGCGTTTCTGCAGNCGGACCTCTACAGATCTTCAAGAATGCTATTCAGGCGTCACGACCCGAAGGCCGCATCTTTTATTATCCACGTCGGGGATACGGACAGATCGCTGAAGCGCTCGCCGCGGCCGCAGTAGATCGAGGCGTCCAACTGGAGTTGGAGTCACCGGCACACCGAGTTGCCATTAAAGACGATCGCGTCGATGTCACATGCGGCGACATATCCNTTGACGTGAGCANCGTATTTTCNTCCATTCCTCTTCCGGCACTTGTCCAAACACTTGATCCTCCCCCACCCACCGAAGTGGTTACGGCGGTTGACCGTCAAAGAACCCGCGGCATGCTCATCGCTCATTTAGTGGTTCCCCGAAGTCAATACACACCATTTGATGCCCATTATTTCCCNGGATNAGACATNGNAACNGCACGTCTCTCCGAAGCTAAGAACTACCGAAGCGCTGACGATCCTNATGACTTGACTGTTCTTTGCGCCGAGNTGGCCTGTTGGGTCGACGACGANATATGGNNGTNANCTTCAGAGACTGTNGGCCANTTAGTTGATGAAGACCTTCAACGAGCCGGTCTGCCGCCAACCAACCATNTTCATGTCGAAGTTCAACACCTTTCTTCGGTNTATCCCGTTTACGAGCACTCAACAATTGACGCTAGAGAACTAATCAATAATTGGCTTCGTCAATCGGGTCGTGTTGTAAGTCTCGGCCGGCAAGGCCTTGGGGTACCCGACAATATTCACCACGTTTTAGCGATGGGATCTCGCGGTGCCGCCTCCCTCGACGCGTCAGGAATTATCAACCCACAATCGTGGCGGGACTCACTAGACGATTTTGCTCAACATGTGGTGCAAGACTGACGTCACTGCAAATCACTCCATTCATCTATTCTGATCTGTGGCTACAGGAATTAATGCACATTAAATTCAAAGCAATCCACGATTCGATTTGTTCCCACCATCAGCTATCGGCGACGCTAGAGATATGAATCAACCAACCACCGAACACTTTGACGTTCTCATCGTCGGTGCAGGCATTTCCGGAATAGGTGGCGCCTACCANNTNCNNNAGGAATGCCCTGACAAAAGCTTTGTGATTCTAGAGACCATGGACAGCTTCGGTGGCACCTGGAAGACCCATACATACCCAGGTATTCGTTCAGACAGCGACCTGTACACATTCGGATACGGCTTCAANCCTTGGACGGGTCCACCGATCGCCACCGCCGAGGAAATTCTCGACTACATGGGTGAAGTCATCGAAGAAAACGACATCTCATCCCACATCAGGTACGAACACACCATCGAGACCGCTGAATGGTCCAGTGACGAAAAGTGTTGGACTTTGAAAGCCCGACAACAAGGCGCCAAAGAACANCTCACTTTCACATGTGGATTCCTATGGATGTGTCAGGGCTACTACAGGCANACAGATCCCTACACCCCTGAATGGCCTGGAATGGATCGCTTTCAAGGACCCGTCGTGCATCCTCAAACATGGCCTGACGACCTGGACTACACCAACAAAAAAGTCGTCGTAATCGGTTCAGGTGCCACAGCAGCAACTCTGATTCCTGCGATGGCAGACAAGACTGACCACGTGACGATGTTGCAGAGGTCACCAACTTTTTTCGTAGCGCGACCTAATAGCAACGAACTCGCCGACACTCTTCGGCAACTAGACATCCCCGACGAATGGACTCACGAGATTGTTCGAAAGAAGATCCTTTTTGATCAAGAACAAATCGTCGAGATGTCATTCAAATACCCGGACTTGGTCCGAGATGAGTTGTACAAAGGCGTCAAAGACATCTTGGGTGATGACTACGACGTCTCGGAACATTTCGAACCCGCGTACCGACCTTGGCAACAACGAATTGCCCTCATCCCGGATGGCGATCTTTTCCACTCAATAGCTGCAGGGGACGCGTCGGTTGTTACCGACGAGATAGCAACCTTCACCGAAACAGGTATTGAAACAGCGAGTGGTCAAATACTCGAAGCGGACATCATTGTTACGGCGACCGGTTTCGATCTCAGCATCCTCGGTGATATTTCGTTCACCATTGACGAAGAACCCCTGGATTTCTCCAACACTGTTGGGTACCGCGGAATGATGTTCACTGGATTACCAAACATGATTTGGGTGTTCGGTTATTTCAGAGCCAGCTGGACGTTGCGGGCGGACCTCATCGCTGGGTACGTGTGCCGACTACTGCACCATATGGACGACGTGGGTGCAGAATCGGTTGTCCCCGCGTTGCGCCCCGAAGACGAAGACATGGAGTTGCTTCCTTGGGTTGATCCAGAAAACTTTAACCCCGGGTATTTGATGCGCTCNATACATTTGATGCCCAAACAAGGCACCGTAGANCCGTGGCGCCATACCCAAGATTATTGGAGAGACAAAGACGAGCTCCCTGTNNTTGACCTNGACGATGACGCTTTGACTTACAGGTAAATCNNTCNACANCCNCANTTANAGCGGNGNGTNNTTCTTANGNGGGTCGTTTAATCGTCGGAGACGATTCCGGTACGGNCCCCAGCGCCAAACCAGATCGTTTCCATCTCGGTACCGGGTAACCACGAGTCGTTTGTTGTTGAGGTACAGATTTAGCCGGCCACTCTCATAGCGAGCAGCCACGCTTATTTCGGCTCCCCCTAGTCCTTCGTCAGTCATCGATACGCCGCCAGCGGTGAGGTCGTGNGTGATACCTCCAGCGGTGATCACGACTCGCCCTCCTGCCTGTTCAATACGTTCTATGTGACCCCTCAAAGGCCCCTTGTACACCTGCCAGACACCTCGCAGGTCTGGGGCTCCTTCAACCAGAGGCTCGTCACACCCGGCCAGCACCAGAGGCGGCCATTCTGTCCACCGTCCTTGCGATGTTCTTACGACGGGGAGATCGTTTGCTTGGATTACCGCCAGGTCTTTAGTTGCTGCCAGCATCGGGATTGCGTAATGAATTGAGTCACTCGGAGCTTCGGGCGGGTGTCGGCGAATTCGCAGCGGCGCGACGAGCATCGCTCCAAGAGCTTTAACTACGTGTCCTAGCTTCACCAGAGGGCTCTCTTGTTCAATCTCATGTTGATGTGGCTATGTTCCCGGATTTATCGGAAAATTGGTCTCTTCGGGGAAGGCGCTTCCACCTCTGTAATGACCTTCAGGAATTAAGAGTCCTCTCACTAGTTGCGCCATGGGCAAATCAGAAGCCTTCGTTAACCCGTCAGCTACCAACAAGAGCGCCTCTCCAAGGACCGTTTCACCAAATATCCACCGGTTCAACGCGTCGTGATTAGGCGCAGTATCCCCGGGTTGTGCCGCTAACGCTTCGTGATAGAAGGACCGAAGATCATCTGCTATGTGACGCGCCAGCAAAGGCATGTCGAACGCCCAAGCAACGTCGACGACGACGGGTGCAGACGTAACTTCGCCCGTTTCGGCAATCGACGCAAAGGCGCGAGCCAGCTCGTCAACTTGATCTTCTCCAGCCCCACTCGCGCCAAATAAGGTTCGACCTCGTTGGCGCCGAGTTTCGATAGCCCAAGGCCGAAGCAGCGCCACTTCCGCCAACAACCGGTCAGTTAAAGAGCCCGAAGATTCAGTGGACAGATTCAGTGGACAAGACCAATTTTCGCTCAAGCCTTCCCCTGGCGCCTGTATTTCGTAGTCCTCGATAGTTGGTTCGGTTGCAGTGTCTAAGAGTCCGAACGCTGTTCTCATCACGCTTTTTTGGAATTCGGAATCATCGACAACACCGAGTGGTCGACCGAGAGGAAAAGGAACCCACAACGCTCTCGGAGGTACAACAGCTTCAGACATTTCTCGAATCAGACTTATTGAAGTAGTCGCCACTCCGGCCCGCTCTATGTAATTCGCTAAGGCGCCGACCGCACCCGTACAAACAGGTCATATGGGAACCAAAAAAGCGATATCAACTCCATCTTGAGCCATCAATCGACCAATCTCTTCACCTGCTTTCTCAAACTGGGAGGGATCGGGCATTGCTCCCATAAAGGAGTAATGCCAACGCGCTACGCCGCCGATTTCTCCTGAAGAAGCAAACTCACGGAGGCGGTCGATTGGGAAAACAATGTTGGGGTCTTCGCCGAATGCGCTGCGATCAAAATTGGCACTTATATGGGACAGCACCAGATCGTCGAACTCGGTGTCTCCTGGAATAAGCCGATAATCCAACGATCCGACAGTGAATGGGGGGTCTATGCGTCGGTGAAGACCTGCAGTAGAAACAATCGCCACTGTTGCTTGGTCAAGTGGCCGTGGAGTAATCCATTCACCGGGACCTACAGCCGGCATCGCTAACGCTCGCATGCTCAGATGCTCCGCCTCGACCGGGTGAAGATCGCTTAACCGAACCATACGGCGATTGTACGTCGCTGATTCCCGCTGAACGCCAACCAGTGACCAGACCAGTTGATGGCGCTACCAGCTCGGTCGGCTTGACGACTCTGCTTGATCATGGAAGCCTTATTTTGTGGGCCCCACAACAGGGGCGGGGGATCAACAGAGGAGANCATCAATGGCTTGGCATCTCAACGGCATGTACTACGAGAACTGNTCATGCACAGCAACGTGTCCGTGTACCTGGTCCAATATGCAGTTCCCTGCGACCACTGAACGTTGCAATGCCACCTTGGCGTTCACTATCGANGATGGTGATGTTGATGGCGTTGACGTCTCAGGTCACACGTTCGTGCTGATGGTCGATTCACCTCCGCTTATGTCTGAGGGGGGCTGGAACGTCGGAGTGATTGTCGACGATGGAGCCTCACAAGAACAGGTTGAGGCTATCGGAGCGGTGGTGAGCGGTTCGTTAGGTGGACCGCCAGCCGCGTTAGGGCCGCTGATGGGCGAATTCTTGGGCATAGAACAAATGCCAGTATCGATCACATCTGAAAACGGCGAACACACAGTGACCTTCGGAGACTCTTCTTACACCGGCCGCCTTCATGTCAACGATTCCGGTGAAGTGGTGTCGCTGACTGGAGTCGACACTCATCCAGCCGGTCCGGTCTTAGCCATGGCTCCTGTATCCGCATCGTCGATTTCGGCGATGGGTATCTCTTTCGGAGGCGAGGGCTTAAGCGGCTTCGCTAACCCGTTCAGTTGGGCGGCCTAAAACAGCCACCGGCAAAGCCGGGCAACAGTTCGCGGTTATCCGCCACAGTCATTCACACCATTACGGCGTGCTGTTGGGTGATCACCATCCTCTGGGCTGTTCGCATGGACATGGGCCTGTGGGGTATGCCGGGCACTATGGGAATGTCGTTCGGTTCGTTCCTCGTTATGTGGACGTTGATGATGGCGGCCATGATGCTCTCATCAGTGGCGCCCCTCGCAACGCTGTATGAACGGACCGTGACCAGCCAACGAGGACCTCGCTTAACCGCGTTAGCTGCTGGTTATGTGTTGGCTTGGGGAACCACGGGCATTGTGGCCTTCGTTGTCGCTGACGTTTTTGGTGATATGGCAGCCGACAGGGCAACCCTCGCCCAGTGGGTTGCGGTCGGATGCTTTGTGGCTGCTGGTCTGTACCAACTCACACCATTGAAAATGCGTTGCCTTGACCACTGCCGCAGCCCGCTCGGCCATCTAATTCACTACATCNGCTTTCGTGGCCCGCTGCGAGATNTTCGCGCTGGCGTGCATCACGGGCTCTTCTGTTTGGGTTGTTGCTGGGCTCTGATGCTCGTGATGGTCGCTTTCGGCGTAATGAACATGGCCGCGATGGTCGGCCTAGCGCTAGTGATCGCAGTCGAAAAACACTGGCGCTACGGCGAAAAGTTTGCTCGACTGGTCGGCATCGTGGCTGTGGTGTGGGCAGTTGCCATCGTTATCGACCCGAGCGTCGCTCCAGGCCTTGATCCCGATGCCGTGATGGACATGGACATGGATATGGATATGGACATGCATGGACATGGACGAAGACATGGACATGGACGAAGACATGGACGAAGACATGGACATGGACATGACAAATAACTAAAGCTGGCGAACAAAAATAGTAAGGGCCCGGCCATACAGGCCGGGCCCTTTTACTTGGTGGCGGGGGTTGGATTTGAACCAACGACCTTCGGGTTATGAGCCCGACGAGCTACCAAACTGCTCCACCCCGCGGCGAAGAGTCATCAGTATGGCGGCTATATCTAACGAACTGCAACTTTGCGGCAAGAAGAACCACAAATCGCTGTACTCATTGGCTTAAGGATCGAGCCAATCTTCAAGTTCCAGCAAGGTTTCATCAAAAGCGCCCATCACCGTTGCAACACCGCTCCCGGCTATCGGAACTTCACCTGAGCCTGCGACCGCGCCAGCAATACTNCCCGATGGNGTGGTTGAAAACANTGTCAGNGACANNAACGANATGAGGCCAAGTCCCAAACCAACCANCAACGGCATGGTGTAACCGCCAGAGACATCGATCATACGACCTGCCATCGGGGGGCCAATCAGGGCACCTAAACCGCACGCTGTGTACAAAAGGCCCATCAGCGAACCGAGACCTACTACCCCAAATAAGTCCGCGAGTACCAGTGGACTAACCGCTACAAACGAACCGTATCCAACGCCCATAATGATCATGAAAATCACGAGAGTGACAAAAGACGATCCAGCTAATAGCCACGTGACGAAAGCTATTGGGCACAAGGCAAAACCAAATCGAAAGATCCGGAAAATGCCGAACTGGTTAGTGAGCCAACTAAAACCAATCCGAGACAAGACACTAGATCCGCCAAGTAAGCCAACCAGGGTGGCGGCAGCGACAGCAGAAATTCCTCGCTCTTTGGCGTAAGGAACCATAAAAACGAAGGGAATAAACAGGGCAGTGGCGTAGCAGAGGGCAGCTAACCAGAGCTTTCGAAACGTCGGAGAGGAAAATGCCTCACGCATCCTTGATGGAGCTGCGCCAGCTTCTCCTGGAGCTCGAGCCATCATCAAAGTACCGAGCACCAGAACCAGTGACCCTACGACACCGAATATTCGGTAGGTACTTCTCCACCCATATGAGTCAATGAGTCTGGCTGCCAANGGGTTCATGANCAGNGTGCCAACACCAATACCAGCGACCGAAATACCGACCGCTGTNGCGCGTGACTTTTCGAACCAGCCGCCGACATGTCCGACCATCGGGATATAGGCACACGCCGCTGCGATGCCAGCCCCAACACCGAANGTTATGTAACCAGCCCCNATCGAATTGACATAACTCGTNGCCCAAAGTCCGACGAACAACGCGACCGCTCCGGTCGCAAGCACNGGACGNGGCCCGTAGCGGTCTGAAAGACGNCTTGTAATCANGCTCAACCAGAAAAATGAGAACGTCGTNAGNCCAAAGATGACGGCAGTNGAGCCTTTCCCTGTTCCGAAATCATCAGCCATCGATTCGAAGAACGCGCCAAAGCTGTAGACCGCNCCCAGCGCCACCGCAGAAGAGAAAAAGGTGGCGATGACAGTAAGCCAACCGCGCGGCGAGTCAATTAGCTGTCTTTCGCTCATACGGCCCTACTTCAGCAACTTCGTCACTTTACTCGGTGTTGATAACTCGAAAGCCTTCCGCAAGGCAGCCCGGTTCCATATTCGCTATTGACGCGACGCCTGATGCCCACTCCCGAAGTAAGTCATCTAGGCCTTCGATACGGTCGGTTTGACTTGAATGGCAACGTAGGGCCTTAAGTTTCTCTTCGAAGGTGGCAGTGATATCTACGTGCATCATCGTTCCTTCAGGAGCAGCCATCCACATCATCCAAACTTCGGTCACCGTGTGAGGTTCATGACCTTCAGCTAAGAGCTCAGGATGTGATCGAGGGTTCCGAGCATCAGGATAGACAGCAGCCATTGTCGCCCAAGCCGTTGCTAAATGATCCGGGTGAGACCCGTAAATTCGGTCCCAATTGGCGGTTGTGGGTTGCGTCACAACAACATCAGGTCGAACGATCCGGATAATCCGCGAGATGTCACGCCGAAGCTCAAGGTTGTTTTCTACTCGACCGTCGGGGTAATCCAACCAATGTAAATCTTCCACTCCCACCGCTAATGCTGCTGCAGTTTGTTCTTCCTGGCGCAGAGCTGCGAGGTCTTCGCTGTCTAGAGTCAGGTCATCGTCACCGGCGTCACCGCTGGTTACCAAACAGTATGAGACGTGCGATCCGGCCCTAACTAACGCTGCCATCGTGCCAGCAGTACCAAAGTCAACGTCGTCGGGATGGGCGACAACAACCAGGACTCGTCCTGGTGCCGTTACGTCGCCTGTAGCAGTAGGGATTGTGCCCGGCACAGCGTTAGGCAGCGTCAGCGTCGTCTCGGGCGGGAGACTCACTAAGCAACTTCTGGGCCTTCGATATGTAGCCAGCAGCTTCTTCGACCCAACGTTGATATCCGGCTAGGTCGCCTGCTCGCAGCGCTGCATCAGCACGGTCGAATGCTTCCCCAGATAGAGCCAACAACTCCTCGACGGACATCCCATCAGGTTCGTCTTCTTGAGGTTCAGGCGACTCAGAACTCTCGTCATCNTCAGGTGCNGNGACATCNGCCTCTGGTTTCACGGNTTCNGACTGCAAGTCGACNTTGAGTCCNGGGATCGCGCGGGCCAATGCNGCTTCGAAACTGTCAGCAATTACGACTTCTGGNCCCACGCCGACGATAACCAGCTGCAGTTCAGGGACCGCTGTNGTTCCNGTNGCCTCTATGTACAGCGGACGAACGTACAGCAACGAGTTCTCAACTGGNATGAGNAGCAGNTTTCCCGGCACAACAGTTGAACCATTCTGATTCAACAGTGTCACTCGTTCAGAAATTTCTTCCTCAGTCTGAATATTCGAGTTAAACAGAGCTGGTCCATCAACTGGAGTNGAGGCGCGAATCTCATAAACCTCAATTTCTCCNTANCGTTCAGGGTCGTTGTGAACGACCATGAAACCTTCAAGGTTCTTACGCGAATCATCGTCGGAGAACGGAACGAACGGTCTGAAAATGACGAACGACTCGTCGTCATCACCCGGTAGTCGCATCAATAGGTATTGAGGCGCAATGCGTACCTCGGCACTGCTGATGATGTTGCCTGCTGCATCAATCACTGATTCGACTGCGGTCTGACCAATTGAATTTCCTGGGTCTTGGGCAACGCTCCAGGCTCCCGCTGCGTCATAGAACTCCGAAGCTTCGGTGATGCGATACCGACCCCACATATCTGTTTGCATGCGGAATAGATCTTCGGGGTAACGGAAATGCTCTGCGACTTCAGCGGGCGGCTTGTCCTCACTGAACAAATCGGGGAATTGTTTACGGTACGACTTCGCTATGGGGTCTTCGTCGTCAACTATGTAGAAGGTGGGAGTTCCGTCGTAAGCATCCACAACGACTTTGATCGAGTTTCGTACATAATTTGCTGCTGTGCGGAGGTCACCCGATCTGACAGCACGAGGATTCACTCGTTGCGCATAGGGGAACATATCCGTAGAGGTATAAGCGTCAAGGATCCACATGACTTCGCCGTCGATAATCGCCGGATACGGGTCTCGGTCAAATTTCAGGAACGGGGCAAGGGTTTTTGCCCGGTCGACCACATCACGCTTGTACAAGATGCGGCTATCTGAGCCAAGTTCACCCGAGACAACCAGGTTCGGTTCTGCGAAACGCAAAGCAAACGCAAGTTTTCTCGGAAGCGAATTGATATCCACCCCGTCAGCGCCGGAATACCGAGTCACTTCGGTCTGGTCATCATTATCTTGGAAGTCGACTTCGTCTCGGGCTGCGCCGACAATGGCATAGCCTTTTAAGCCTTCACCTATATAGAGGCCTGGTGTATCTATATTCAGCGACTCAGCCCCTGGGCCTGCTGACACGGGTATGTCGGCTAAGGCGTAGTCCGGACGGCCATTGGCATCGATGGCATTAGCGGGCGCGGCGGCAATTCCATACCCATGGGTGAACGCAATATGTTCGGACTCCCATGAGCTATTTGGGAGGTCGGTTTGTTTTAGTTCTCTAGCGGCGAGGACGACTTGGGTGGTCCGTCCNTCAATTTCGTATCGGTCGACGTCNATNTCGCGGAAGTCATAGAAACTCTTTATGCCTTGNGTNTGTTGGAAGGTGTCACGCATTATGGCGGGATCTAGNAGCCGCACNTTACGAACCGTNGCAAGNTTTTCCTCGATCTCGGGTGCTGTGAGGGTGGGNTCGTAATCGAAGTTGCNGGGTGTTACAAGGTCGAGGCCCATNGCCACGCGCGTCATCTCGATGTTGCGTTCGATGTAGGGGGCTTCTTTCGTCGANTCCGACGGCTCTACCTGNAANCGTTGGACCAAAGCTGGATAAATCGTTCCNGCCAAGCTGGCAACCAGTGCCCAGAGNCCAACCGCNATGATTGGGTAGGTAAATCCTCTCCGCCATATGTTGAAGATCANCAGTCCGAANCAGAACACGCTNACGATCATTAGAAGTTGCAACGCTGGCAACTGTGCTTTGACGTCGGTGTAGGTGGCCCCAGTTACAAANCCTCGTTCNGACAAAGTCAGTTCGTATCTNTCGAGGTAGTAACCGACACCTTTTACCANTGCCAGCAAGCCCAAGAGAAGNGACAAGTGGNCTTTCACTTGNGGTGTGACTCGAGATCCGGCTTGNCCTTGGAGGCGTATNCCGCCGTTGAGNTAATGCTGGATGGTGGTAACNACAAAGATGACCAATATCGCGGCNAAAGCCCAANTAACGANGAACGTCAGGAATGGNAGNTGGAAGACATANAAACCGACATCGATACCNAACTGTTGGTCGACGATTCCGAAGTCNACTCGGTTNGTGAAGAACAGCCAGCTTTGCCATTGCGACGANACTCCAGCTCCNACTAGAAGCGCAAACAACAGTGAAACAATGCTTCTNATGAGAATCGTTCGAGAGGANGTGAATTGTTGCCACCTTCGTGAAAGTTCATCTTCTGGTCCTGGTGGCCGAACCTTCGGTGCAAGACGGTCAGCGATAAANAGGTTTATCCAGAGNGNGGCNAAAAANACTGCGGTGAATAACAAACCGAGGCCNATCTTGGCCCAGAGCACCGAGGTCCACACCGAGGATAATGAGAGGCTGTCGAACCATAGNTANTCGGTCCAAAAACCAGCGAGGCCTCGGATCGACGTAAAGAACAAAAAGATGGCTAACCCACCGATGCCGAGCAGTACNCGCGCCCGNTTTGTTCGCCGCCGACGTNNCTTCATTNGCTCAGGTGGTCGCATATACCTGGAATGNTACAAGCCTTCGGGNACGACCAGACTGCGACATCCTGGACCNATCGGNGGNAGCAGNTGACCTGAGGGAAATTCTTCACCTTTTCTGCGNGCTAAGGCCGATGCGTTGTCGTGNCANGTGGNNCTGCAACACCCATCTGATGGGGTTTCCCACTTGATTTGTTGGTCCGACGGNATNGTGGCGTAAAGNCCTAGGGCGAACGCTTCGGCTATNGCGTCTGTCGCAATNAGGTCNACNGCNGATTTTTTCCATTCCCGGTAGACAGCTCGAAGTCGAACTTCNATAGCGACATCNTCGTCNAGGTGGGCCTGGAGGCGGTCGCGNANCCAATCNCCAGTGATTCTTGCGACTTTGTTGGGTATGCCATCGACGTTGACTTTTGTTCCGTTCGCTCCAAATTTTGCCGCAGCGGCGACGAACGGGGTTAAGCCTTCAATGAACTCGTCATCCATTGCTTTCGGCACTAATTGCGACATTTCAAACATGTTTGACGAAACGGTTTTTAGCTCCGGCAGCAGACTCTCNAGCCGAGTCGCGAGGTTTCTCTTGAGTTGNCCCACAGAGACNCTAGATAGCTCCGCAACCGTGCTTCGCAGACGGTCATGGTGGTCACTAATTGTTTCTGCCTCTCCGTGAAGTGAAACGTATGGAGANGCGGGGATGGCCGGAATTTCTCCTGTACGAATGAGNACTTCCTTNGCCCATTCAACGTCGTCGAGCTGNGGTTCTCCGAGNCGNGCAAAAAGCTCATCAATTACTGCGCGCCGTTGGGGTGGAGCTGCGCTCGGAAATGGAACCACTTGCCGTTGTTNTGAATCTTTTTCGGATCTCTCTTGNGTNTCGGNCAGTCCATNANCATCTGGNTGATNGNCATCNGAAANTTCGGGATCNAGNTCANTNAAANTCTCGTCGCGTTCGAGAGTGAGCCTGTGAGATTGCAGGTCAATGACCGTTCCCGGACCAACGGAGGNTGTCGCATGNTTGNNCGTCTCATCATTCACACCAAGNGNNGTTTCTGTTGTCGCGGCCACTACTTGCTGAACTGAACGTGCNGCTGCGAGCTCATTTTTCAGACGATGCAGTTCACGACCTACGTCTTCTAGAAATGATCGGACTTCGTCGATCGAATACCCGCGGAACACGTGGGAAAATTCAGCATTCACGACCGCTTCTGGATCAATTTCGAACGCCCCTTCGGCGTGCTGAACCATGATGACCGAGGGTACCGATCGTTGCTAGCTGAGCGCGGATGGTCCGATGGTTAAAACAAGTTTTAGTTGCTGAGTATCTCAATCCCGGACACATCGCCCCCTAACGAACGAAGTTTGGATAAAGCATCATCTAGGGTCTCCACCCCAATTACTTCAATCATGTCGCCAAGTACCGCTTTCGCTTGGTCAGCCTGTCCTGCGGGGACCAAGAAAAGGTCAGCTCCGTTACGCATCACTGTGTGGCTTTTCTGTTCGACGCCGCCAACTGCGCCGACATTCCCTAATGGGTCAACAGTGCCCGTGGCTACAACTTTCAGGCCGTTCAGGAGTTCTCCGGGGAGCATTCGTTCTAACAGTGCCAAGGTGAGGCTCAGCCCAGCTGAAGGGCCTCCGACTCGTTCGACTTGGAAGTCGATTTGGAAAGGCAATTCATCCATCTCGACGTAGGTGCTAATCGACACTCCGAGGAATGCGTTTCCGTTTCTTTCAGTGAGTATCACTGTTTCGTCCCGAATAGTCCCGTCTATCTGCAGCACAGAGAACGAAAAGCTGTCTCCTGGTGACTTGGCGCGCACTAGTTCGCCAAGATCTCGTGATGTTTTTACNTCACTGTTTTCTGCCTGAACGATGACGTCACCGCGATCCAAAGCTCGGGATGCTGGGGTGTCGGGAACAATCTGAAGGACTAAAGCTCCGGCTTCTGAGATCACGTCGTAGCCGATTCGTTCGAGGGCCACTCGGGCGGCAACATCAAGGCTTCTTGTCATCTGTTCTTGTCCAAGGGTGCGGTTTTGTTCAATGGTCCGATCACCCAATATTTCGTACCGCGGCGAAATCTTTATGGAATCGTCGAGCCAACCGCCGACCAGTTCCAGGATCGAAGGTTGGAGATTCGATTTAACGGTCACCATTTCCATTTGACCGTCAGCTTGGTAGGTCTTTGTAGGGTCCACCTGAAGCATCGGCCCTATATCCCGCGTCGCGCCTGGGCTCGTCAAAACCTTTGAGGTGATGGTGACTCGGTCAAGGACAACGACTGTTAAAAATCCTGTCGCAAATATCGCAGCAATAATTGCTGCCCATCTTGGAACTCGACGGGGGGTCGATACTTCGGTGGCGGGGAGGGAAGTATTCTCGGTCATAGTCGGCTCGGACATCAGTTATAAGCGTGCCACGCTGTACCCCTGTGACGGCACGCGGCTTGGATGAATTTAATGAACGATAGAGAATCTGATCCCAAACTCACCGCACCTTTGGAAGCGGTACAGCCTTCCAAGTCACGATCTAACGACTCCGACGACCTCGGTTCAGACTTGGAGTCGCGACGTCGACTTAATTTGAATGATCCGCGTCGGATACTGCCGACGCGACCCCACAAGGGTTCTTCTCTATGGAGAAAGCTCGTTGCCGTTCTCGGTCTCAGCGCTTTTTCTATTTTGGGTGGTTTGGTTATCACTCTTATCGTCGGATTGTTGGCGATTGCGGCAGCCCTGATTTTGCAGGCAGCAATCAGTTGACGCGCTGCGACCCGCGCGCGGCGCGCGTACGGGCAGTCCTAGCTGGACATCGNGGTGATGAGTCGGAGGCTCGAAGTTTGNTGGGAGATGNCGATGTTGGNACCCGGCGCGCGGCTTTAGGAGCTTTGGATCGAATCGGTTCGCTNACTACTTCAGATCTTCAATCCGCACTCAAGGACACCAGTGGCTCGGTGAGAAGNCGGGCTTTGGAGATCGCAGCAAAAAGATCTGACGTTGAAATCNGCGAATGTCTTTACGATTCNGATCCCGCTGTTGCTGAAACTGCGGCCTTTGCGATCGGTGAACGCACGGAAACCACAGCAGTNCCNTCACTTNTTGCGATGGCTAACGACCATGAAGACGCCTTGTGTAGAGAGAGTGCGGTCGCTGCTTTGAGTGCTTTGGCAACGGTGGGCGAAGTTGACCGGGCTGCGATTTTGACCTGCCTTCTTGGGGTGATGAAAGATCGACCTCAGATCCGTCGACGCGCTGTTTTGGGTCTTTTCCAATTCGATGAAGCCGAAGCAGAGGAAGCCGTACAAGGCGCTCTCGCTGATAAGGACCGTCAGGTTCGTGCTATCGCGGGTGATCTTCTCGGGGTTGTTACGGATTAGTTAATCAAGTATTTCGTTGGCTAATGGTGCGAAGTTTTGTGGGCGCAGCCTTCGTTCGAGCTTCCAGTTGCGACCGTCTAATTCGTCTTCTTCAGCGACCTTGATCCTGATGCTCACTTCCCGGGGCAGCGACGGTTCCTCAATGGACATATCTACCTCTTCGGCGAGACCCAACATTTCGATCTGTGTGTGCGTCTGAGCAGCTTCAAATATGACCCCGCGTCTGAGATCTCTAGCTTGGACGGCTCGTTCCAATAGTTCATGCAATCGAATTTGGGACACATATCCGTCACGCATCCTTGTATCAGGTTCGGCATCTGGGGCATGGCGCAGCAACGACGCCAAAAACGGTCGCATACCAACTGCNGCGTCAACGTGCCACGCTGGGCCTGANTCGATATAGGCAAACTGTANGTCGGTGCGACGNACTATNGGATCGGTGAGTCCTGCTTGACGGAAGATGGTTCGATTGGCCGGGATCGATGAAACCAGTTCCTTTTGAAACTTTTCTGATACTTCAGCAAGAACATGTTCACAAGCTGCTGCTAAGACCGCAGCGTTCAAGTCTTCTTCCACCTCAATCAAGGTCACGCTTTGCGCGCCGGCAATTCGTGCTGCTCGAGGCGCGGCGTTTCTGACTCCGACCCCCAGCGGTGAACCGTCGGTTATGACACACCATTTAGAAGAAGGTGTATTTTCGAAAAGGGCGAGAACGACTGCTTCAACTGGAGGGCTGTGGGTTAAGAAACGAGAGTCAGATTCCCAATCCAGCGTTGANGTAGGGGCTACCCCGAGAACTTGGCCNTCGACAAGAAATGGGTGNACCGCTCCCATTGCCGTCTCGTCTATAAATGCCAGAGCAACAACCTCATCGAGCAACCCGGGCACAAGTTCTTCGGCAACCTCCGGGCTGCCACCATGATCGAGAACTTCTAGTTCGACTGCGTATCGCCCGCCTACTCCTCCCGAGGCATTGATGTCGGACCAGTAGGCGGTAACTCCGGTCAGGCGTGTTCGATCTAATGCCGATCCGGGGCCACTCAAATTGACAANAACTCCAAGTCGGATGATGTCTCCNTCGAAGCCGACTGATCTTTCAACNGATAGTGCTTGTTCATTNCCNNCATCGGAGACGTTTGCTCCTTGTTCGGAGCAGGCACCAGCGAACAACAGTGCTGCGNTGACGAGGAAGATTCGATATTTGGTGAACTTNTGAAAGCGCACGCGAGATTTACCAGCGATTGCCATAGGAATTGAGTGTTGACGAAAGTGCCTCAAAATTGTCTAAGGCTCGTCCTGCCCCCAGCACCACAGCTTCCATTGGGGTTCGCACAATTCGCACCGGGACACGAGCATCATTTTCTATGCGTTGGGCAAGTCCTTTTAACAAACCGCCACCACCGACCAGATGGACGCCGTGCACCAGGAGATCTTGCGATAGTTCAGGCGGCGCCTGGCTGAGGCAATCAACGACGGAGTCGATTACCGCTTGGACCGGTTCATCCAACGCTGATCGCACTTGATCTGGACTCAATATAAATGTCCGAGGCAGACCCGTGGTGAGATCTCGTCCCTTCACTTCAGCATCAAACTCGTCTTCGACCGCCCATGCAGATCCGATTTGAACTTTGATTTCTTCAGCTGTTCGTTCACCAATCGCGACACCATGCACACGCCTGGCATAGTTCTGCAAAGCTGCGTCGAAATCGAACGAACCGACTCTTATGGCTTTGAGCGAAACGATGCCGCCCATAGAGACCATCGCAGTTTCAGCTGTTCCGCCGCCAACGTCGATGACCATATTTCCTATCGGCTCGTGGATAGGCAAACCAGATCCGATGGCCGCAGCCATCGGTTGATCGATAAGACGGACATCACTGGCTCCTGCTCGTCGGGCGGCGTCTGTGACAGCGCGACGTTCGACGGGGGTAATGACTGAAGGCACACACACAACTACGCGGGTCTTCCCGAATCGGCCGACCCCCACCTGTTGAAGGATCAACCTGATCATCCGCTGGGTTGTATCAAAGTCAGTAATGGCGCCCTTTCGCAGTGGGCGCACAGCGACGATGTATGACGGGGTTCTTCCGATCATCTGCCACGCCTCACGTCCAACTGCGAGGACATCGCCGGTGCGTTCATTCATAGCTATTACCGACGGCTCGTTAAGTACGATGCCCCGGCCACGCTCGTACACCAACGTGTTGGCGGTGCCGAGGTCGATCGCTAGGTCACGTGCCAGCGGAATGCCTCCCACCACCGGGGAACGGCTCGTCGTCTAACAGTTCAATGACCTGGTCTTTGTCTGGTGCCAGGGCATCGAGACGCTTTTGGAAGGCATTGATGCTCGAATCCCAGGGGGTTCGCTTTCGGCTACCGATCATCAGGAATAGTGAGCCAACAAGTGTGATTGCTGCAGCTAGACCTAGGAAAGCGAGCGGGCTCACGACGACCCCTTATGGGGTTGTTGTGTTGATGGGACATCTGTGATGTCTTGCGCAGCGAGCGCCCAATCTTCGCCGTCTTTCCACACTTCTCGTTTCCATATCGGAACGGTTGCTTTGAGCGTATCTATGCCAAATCTTGCTGCTTCAAAGGCCTCTGGGCGGTGTGGCGATGACACGGCTACCACCACTGAGCTTTCACCAATTTTGAGAGGACCTGTCCGGTGAGCCATGACGACCCGGCAGATATCAGGCCACTGATTGCGCATCTCGCCAACTATTGCTTCCAAACGAGGTTCTACGTGCTCTTCATATGCTTCGTATTCGAGCAGCGACACGTCATCACGGCCCTCAGCGTGATCGCGCGCGGTTCCCGAAAATAGGACTACGGCGCCGCTTGATGGGTGGACACACCAGTCATAGATCTCGCCGATCTGTAATTCGTCGGGGGTCAGTACAACCCAGGAATCATCGTTTTGTGGAGCGGACACATTGCTTATGGTACGCCGAGGAAGGCGCACCTCCCTGTCGGATAGGTGGGCCGCGGATAATAACTGGAATTCGGTGGGTACGTTTTGGGGTGTGGATCGAACTAATGACCCCGGGCACGACCCAGACGAACCGGCGGACAATGAGAGTGCAGGCACTTCTTCTGATGATTTTGCTTCCGGTGAGTGGGCGCTTGGCAGTTCGATTGATTGGTCTCAGATTCCTGATGATCCCAACGTCAGTAGCGAGGAAACCCCGACAAGTAGATATGCCTTGCATCCAGATGATCGCATTTGGCGACATCCCAGTGAACTGCAATACGTAGCTCCCGGTTCAGGTCAATCGGGGCGATTGTCAGGTAGGCGCGGGGTTATCGGCGCTGGTGTTGTTGGCGCGATCGTGGGCGCGACAGTCGCCGCTTTAGTCATTGGAGTTGTCTTCCAATCATCGCCACAGGTCGTTGAACGGATCGTCGAACGCGAAATCGCCACAGCGAACGTTTCGGCCTCAGGGACAAGAACTGCTGGATCATTCACTGTCGCTGACATTGCAGCGGAGGTAACTCCAAGTGTGGTCCGTGTCGAAGTAGTGCAATATGGCCGCGTTATAGGTTCGGGTTCCGGGGTCATTTTTCGCGATGACGGCCACCTCATAACAAATACCCATGTCGTAGAGAATGCTGATGCCTACCAAATAGTTCTTGCTGATGGAACCGTTTTTGAAGCTGATTTAGTTGGCGCGGACCGGCGCACAGATGTCGCTGTGCTGAGACCGGCGGAGGCTTCAAACACTAAGTTCGCTCCGGCGACGTTGGGTTTAGCGGCGGCTCTTCGTGCTGGAGAAACGGCGATCGCTATCGGGTCGCCTTTGAGTTTGCGGGGAGGTCCGACCGTTACGGTCGGTGTCATNAGCGCCACTAACCGGCGTCTGCAATCACCTCAGGGAGATTGGTTGTATGAATTGGTTCAAACTGATGCCCCCATCTCTCCCGGTTCGTCAGGTGGGGCGTTGGTTGACGCTCGTGGAGCAGTAGTTGGTATCACCACGGTCATAGCTGTTACCGAGGTTGGTGCTGAAGGGCTTGGTTTCGCTACTCCCATCGAAATTGCGCACGATGTCGCGCAGGACATTATCCAGTGGGGCCGACCCCGTCATGGGCGTCTCGGCATCCGAGGTTCAGATGCGGCGGCGCAGCTTTTGCCGCCAAGTCACAACGCAGGGGTTCTGGTCCAGTCCGTTGATTCCGATGGCCCAGCTGCTCGTGGAGGCATTGAGGTGGGTGATGTTGTGGTGGAACTTGATGGTCAAATTGTTCCCGATATGGGTGCTCTAGTTGTTGACGCTCGGATGCTGCAACCGGGCGATATGACGTCATTAAGAATTTGGCGCAATGAGCAGCTATTGGTGCTCAACATTGAGGTCGGAGAACTTGACTAGTTCTGCTATCGCGAGATCGTTCGTTTCAGCCATGAACCAAGCACGTACAGCAGACCAATAAGCGCAGTTGCGCCTACNCCCAGCGACACGTTTTGTCGCTGTTTGGCGTTCATTGAATCCCACGGCATTCCGGCTTCTGCCGCGACGAACACTTGGTCGTTTCCATATCGCGGGACCCACCCTGTGCTTCGTAACCGGTCGTTAGCTACCACCCACGGGTATCGGGTGTAGGGCAGGAGGCCGGTCGGTGCTTGGTGCCCGACGCGGCGTGCCACATATCGGTCGAGGCGGCCCGGTAACGGGATGGGTAGTCGGATGGTTGGTCGCGCACCTACGAGGTCTTTCACTTCTCGTGCTGTGAGCCACCCGTCGGGTGCGACATTGAAAACGCCTGAGTCGTCAAGTTGGACCACTGTGGCGACAGCTGTCGCTAAATCGTCTAAGTGCACGAACTGTTGCGGTGGGTCATCTCGGCGAGTTCGTATGGGTGCTGCCGCGAGCAGCGCTTCACCGATCAGTCCCGATGCGTTTGGGGAGGCGACCGCTGTNGGTCGCAAGATCGTTACTTGGCGGTCGGGATTGAGGTCGGCCCATTCCAGGGCTGTTCGTTCTGCGTCGGCTTGGTGGACCGCGAACGTTGATTCGGGGTTAGGNCGAACCGCGGCGTCTTCTGACAGGGGTATGGAGTTGTTGGGCCATGCTCCGTACACCATCGCGCTTGAGACGACGACTAGTCGCGAGATTTCAGCTTCGGTGGCAAGTTCTAGGAGACCGATGAGGTTCCTTTGGTCTGAGTCTTCGGAGAACGCTAAATGAACGACACATTCAACCTCAGCCAAAGAAACTGCATCCAACCCATATGTGAAGCTGATGACTTGATCAAAGAGTTGGGTGAGTGCTTCAGAAATTCTGGACCTCAACGCCCCTTCCGCTCCCGAGATTGCGACTGTTGTCATCGATCATTTCCCACTTCGGATTGGGGCTAATCAGCTAACTGGGGTGAAGCTGTACACGCACCGGCCTACCATGCCAACGTGGCTAGTGACGATTCTTTTGATGAGGATAACCCTTTCGGCGGTCTCCCATTCTTGGGTGATCTCGGAAAACTCTTCAATGCGCAAGGACCAATAGCGTGGGATGTCGCCCGCCAGTTCGCCTATCAAATCGCTACGGAAGGTAAACCTGAAGCGAACGTAGACCCACTTCAAAGGACCAAATTGGCTGANTTGGTCAGGGTCGCCGAGTTACACGTCGCGAATATCACATCACTGGAAACAGGATCTTCGGGTCAGCGNGTGTCGTTGGAAGCAGCAACTCGGTCTGAGTGGGCGTCGGCAACATTGGAGGCGTATCGGCCGTTGCTGGATCGTCTGGCGGAGCGGTTGACACAAGGAACGTTGCCTTCCGAAGTTAGTGATGCTGATGCTCAAATTCTTGATGGCCTCCTCAGAGCTCTTAATCCGATGATGATGGCTATGAGCGCTGGTTCCATAGCAGGACACCTCGCGACTAAAGCGTTCGGGAATTATGTGCTGCCGATTCCTCGTCCTGACGACCGGATTCTTATTTTGATTGACAATATTGAAGCGTTCGCCGAGGAGTGGTCGCTTCCTTCGGAGGATGTCCAGTTGTGGGTGTGTGTGAGTGAGGTAGCCACCCACTCAGTGTTATCTGTGAACCACGTCAAGACGGCGTTTGAACAATTGTTGCAACGCTATGTTGATGGGTTTCAGACTGATCCGCGGGGTTTCGAGGACCGATTCATGGATCTAGATATCGGCAGCGGCGACCCGGCCGATTTGCAGCAACAACTACAAAGTGCGTTAAGCGATCCAGAAAATTTGTTGGGAGCATTGCGGTCTGATGCTCAAAGCGCTGTCATTCCCGACCTTGAGGCACTCTTGGCTGTGGTTGTGGGCTACGTGGATTATGTAGTTGAAAAGGTTGGTCGGGGTTTGTTGGGTTCGTATGACTCGCTTTCAGAAGTTGTTCGACGTCGCCGGTTCACTACAAGTGCCGGTGATCAATTCGTTGAGAAACTCTTCGGTGTTGAGATCACCGCCGACTTGGTTGATCGCGGTTCAACATTTATCTCGGGTGTATTAGATCGAGCTGATGAGGTGACGTTGGCGCGTCTGTGGAACGATCCAAAGGCTCTCCCAACCCCGAATGAGGTGGATGCTCCCGGTTTGTGGCTCGCTCGGATTGATTTACCCGAACTAGATCAAGGTTGAGGTTTTTCGCGTCGCGACGGATCAGGAATTATGCGAGTCATCCATTGCGGTAACCGGTTACTGAGTCGCTGGTATCTCTTTTCGGTCCAAACTTGATCAGCGATGACTCGCGATGGGGTTCGTTTCCCGCGCGCTAACGCGATCAGGCCACCTAAATATAGGAATGCTGCTGAGCCACTGGAAAGCGCAAGAATAATGAGTCCGGCTCGTAGGGGCAGCACTCCATTAGGCGCGATGACTGGGATCAACGCGCCGAGNACCCAAAAGAGTTGAAATCTGGTTTCGAAACGGGCGAACGATCGTCCTTGGTTCACTGTCGGTGCGTCGCGTTGAACTATTGCGTCGAAAGATAGTTTCCCGAGTCCNGCGGCGAAGCCGACTGACATGACAAAAGCCAGTACGGCCATTCGGTCACCGGGGAAGGTGGCGAAAAATCCGACGGCAGCAGCGATGGTTAGCACCCCGCCGAGCAAATATTCTTCTTTAACGAGCCGACGCAACAGAGGTGCCGCGACTGCGCCGATAAAGGCTCCGAGGGCGCTTGAGACGACCATTAACCCGAACCAGACGGTGGCTGCATCTTCTCGACGCAGCCAGAACGCGACCAAGAAAAGAGTGAAACCTGTCATTCCGCGCAAGATCGCCATCGCAGATGCTGCCAAGACGATCCCGGCGCTGCGCAGGTCGTTGCGCTCGTCTTGAGGTGTTGGGTCTCGCGCTATCGAGGTCTTGGGAAGGCGTGCGGCGAGTGGAACTACTGCGCCGAAAGCGATCATCGCTGCTCCCAGCACCCATTTCGAGCCAATGAGACTGAGAAGTAGTCCNGGTCCGGCCGCGAGTGCGCCACCGACCCCGCTTAAGAGAACCAGCTTGGAGTTTGCTTCTACGAGGTCTTCGTGGCCACGAACGAGTCCTGGCACTATCGCGCTTTTCGCTACGTGATATGTCTTGCCGAGAACAAGTGCTCCGAACGCTTCGGGNAACAGNAGTAACGAGTCCAGGTGGCGGATCATCAAAAACGCCAACACCGCTCGCCCCATACCGCTAACGATCACCATTGCTCGTCGACCACCGCGAAGACGGTCAATGAGGGGGCCGATGAGGGGGCCGACGATCGCGAACGGGGCGATCGTCAAGATNAGATATAGGGCGACTTTTGGTCGCGCTGCGTCGGGGTCGAGATTGAAAAACAATGATCCGGCGAGCGCGATCGTGAACAGTGCATCTCCGGCGGCGGAGACAAGTTGAACTCTCGCTAAACGGGCAAAGGGGCCGAGGGGCACGCGTTTCGGTGGCGGTTCACTGTCGCTGGCTACACCTTCGCTGAATTGGGAGGCCGCATTTGAGGAGTGTTGTTCCTCTTCCACAATTTCACCTTAGGGCCGACGCTGACCGGCTACTCACAGCTAGCTGAAATCTGTTGTGGTCAATCAGTTGGGTCGATGACTCGCACGGGTTCGGTAGCTGCGAGGACAGCGCTATTGAGGTTGGCAACAATTCTTTTGAGGTACCGGTGATACACGGCCCGGGGGACAACCTGATGGCCTGGCTCATCTGATGTCATGTAGCCGTCAATACGAGCCTGAATCTGGTCGATCATCTGATCTAATCGGTCTCGGAAACCTTCTGGTATGCCCTCATGTTCGGCGAGAATTGTGCTTGCTTCTGAAAAGAAGCCGGACACAGTTCGTCGCTCTTCAAGTAGCTCATCGATATCAGGCTCATTGGCAAATGACACGCCGCTTTCGGCAAGGTCAAGGATGTTCTTTGCGTGATCGCCTACACGTTCGATTTTCTTCAATAGGAGGATCAGGCCTATGACTTCGCCGATGTCGTTGGGTCCGTGGACACTGATATGTACAGCCAGTTCGCCGCGGAGTTGCTGCTCGTTTGCGTTGATTCGACGGTCGGTTTCTCTCACGTCGTCAGCTATGGATTTAGGTTGAGCGCCGCTTAGGAGAGCTGTGCAAGCTAAGTCAAAGGAGTGGCGGGCGTCGCTCACCATGGCAACTGATCGGGTGACGACATGATCTAGCCCTGTGTCACCTGCTCGGAAAAATGAAAGAACCATATGAAACTCCCCGTTATCGAAGGATAGCTACACCAACTAGAGGTGCAACAATGAACAGTCCGACGACGTAACAGACCGCTAGGACTCGTCTGCGTACAGCTATCTCGGCCATTGCCGTCGCTGCGATCACCGGAACTTCTCTGAAGAACGGTAGGGCGTACAGAGACAGAATGCCGATGACGTTAAAGGTGGTGTGTGCTAAAGCTACGGTCAATGAGTCGGGGCTTGAGGCTGCAAGAGCAGCGAGCAGCGCCGTAATGGTCGTTCCTACGTTTGCGCCGAGTGTGACTGGGTAGGCGTTTCGTAGGGTCAGCACTCCTGCTGCTGAAAGCGGTATCAGTATTGAGGTTGTGATACTTGAGGATTGCACGGCGATCGTCACGATGATGCCGACCACGAGTGCTACTAGTCCCCCGGCTTTGCCGAGGATCGCGTTGAGGGATCTTTCAATTCGCGCTGCCACGAGGGCTTTCATGTTTTTGGTGACCAAGGCGAGCGCTATCAGGACGATCACGAGTCCGGTTGCGACCATGAGGGCACCTTTAACGTTGCCTGACGCTCCGAACTGGTCCCAAAGGTCTTTCAGCCACCCGACGGGTTCTTTTACCCATTTTTTGACTGGGCTTTTCCATTCGGTTCCTCCGGAACCGACGAGGAGTTCGCTTATCCATTTCGCTATTCCTGAAATTGGTTTGAAGATCAGTTCGATCGGAAGAAGAATCGAAACAGCTAAGACGTTGAAGAAGTCGTGGACGGTTGCAGCAGCGAACGCTCGTTTGAATTCTGCTGATTGGCGAACATGTCCTAATGAGACGAGCGTGTTGGTGACGGTGGTTCCTATGTTGGCTCCCATGACCATGGGAACGGCCTGCTCAACACCTAGTGCTCCAGAAGCAACCAACCCCACAATGACCGAGGTGCTTGCTGATGACGATTGCACGAGGACGGTTCCGAGGATGCCTACACACAGTCCCGCTATGGGGTTGCTCACAGCGGAGAAAAGGCGTTCTTGGGTGTCGGCGCCCATGATTTTGATGCCGGCCTCGAGGGAGGAAACACCGACCAGAAACAGGTAGATCAGCGCGATAACGAGAGCTGCGCGAGCACCTGTCGGCATTTGGCGATTAGCGGTGCCGGGGGGACGGGCCACGACCGGCAACGTAGTACCTCTCGACCTCTCGCGGAAGGACTTTCGAGATTTCTTTTAAATAAAATTTCGGTCTGGAGACGTTGTTAGAGCGCGAGATCCGTGAGGTCCAAATCAGATGTTTGAACCTTCAACCCAACTAGCTCAGATACAGAAATACTGCCTTCTCTAA
>PAVP01000022.1 GCA_002713975.1 Acidimicrobiaceae bacterium
GTCATGGTCGTCATGATCGTCATGATCGTCATGATCGTCATGNTCGTCATGNTCGTCATGNTCGTCATGNTCGTCGGCNGCGAACTCNAAAACACGAACGAAAGACATNGCTTCAAACAACGGAACACCATCAGATTNTGCGGAGTTAAATACGTCGAGTAGGCCTTCCTCGAAACCAGCTCCATTTGTAATCAGCACATCCGCCTTCGTCATCCGATCGACATCTTTTGCTGACGCTTGAAAGNCGTGAGGGTCAGCTCCCGGCGGCATGATCGTCTCAACCACCAATTGATCTCCGACAAGTTGTTCAACNACGTCCCCAAGAATGTTGGTGGAGACGACAACCATTGCGGTGTCACCAGCTGCGGTGTCACCAGCTGTAGATGCCTCTTCACCTCCACATGCCGTCAGCACGAGCGAAAGTGAGGCAATCGAAATCAGCAACGGGCGCAAGAAATTGAACACGGTTTCTCCTATATAGTAATGAGAATCATTACTATATCGATATTCACACAAAACATTTATTGCGAAAGCACAAAATTGAGAATGAGAATTAGTTTTAATGCCTAGTCTGTCTTCTGTGGCCTTGGCGATTAACACTTCGGATCTCGAAGTTCGTTACGGAGATACTCTGGCCGTAGCCGGAGTGGACTTGGAAGTTCCTAAAGGTTCACTGCTGAGCGTCATCGGTCCCAATGGTGCGGGAAAGTCTGCTCTNNTGAACGCTCTCGCAGGCACCGTCGAACCAACTAGGGGTAGTGCGACTGTCGAAGGTAAGACTCCGGCGCTTGTGTTACAAGCGACTGATGTCGATCGCTCTCTCCCGATTACCGTCCGTGAGGTGGTGTCGCTCGCCAGATACTCCGAGCGAGGCTTCTTTNGGCGTNTGCGCGCCACTGACCGTGAAGTAGTCGNTAAGTCACTTGAGCGCCTAAATATTCAACACCTAGCGAGTCGTCAGTTTCATGAACTTTCCGGAGGTGAACGTCAGCGAGCACTCGTGGCGCAGGGCTTGGCTCAAGAAGCGGACGTTTTGTTGTTGGATGAACCAATTAGTGGCCTGGACATCGTTTCTCGCTCCCTCATTCTCGAAGTCATAAACGAAGAGACCGCAGAAGGCCGCACGGTGGTAATCACGACACACAGCCTCGAGGACGCCCAGCGTTCTGACCAAGTTCTTCTGCTTTGCACTCGCCCATGTTGTGTAGGAAACCCAGAAGAAGTCCTAACAGAGGAACATCTGCGCGATGCCTTCGGCGGCCAACACATTCGAGTCGGCCAGAACCTAGTACTCGACGACCCCCACCACTCCCATTGATCACTTACTTGGCAGTTGCTATCAAGGCGCCAGTCGGTGAGTGAGTAAGGTGGTTTTGTGACTTCAGNGGCCGACACATCAGTCGATGAAAAAGTTGCATCGCTGCTCATGGAAACAGGGCACCGTTACTCAGCAGTGCGGCGACGCCTGGTGAAAGTCTTACGAACTGCCGGTAAGCCTCTCACTAACAGCCAAATTACCGACTCTGACAATTCGCTGGTGCAATCCAGTGTCTACCGAAACCTCAACGTTCTGGAAGAAGTGGGAGCCGTAACTCGCATTAATACAAACGACGAGTTCGCTCGTTATGAGTTAGCTGAACACATTACGGAACATCACCATCACATGATCTGCACAAATTGTGGTGACATAGCAGATTTTTCGTTGCCGTCATCCGCTGAAGAAAACCTGAACCTTTCCCTCCGGAAAGCAGCAAAGGATGTCAGCTTCAACATCGACAGTCACCGGCTCGATTCCCTCGGCACTTGTGTGTCTTGCCAATAAACACTGTCACCACCAGCGCTCGAAAGCCTTAGGACCGTGATTCCCACGGACTGTGATCCTCGACGGCATCAAGACTTCGCAATTTCAGCGAGCCCGAGACCAGATGCCGTGGGGGGCTGACGGAAAGTACGCCATGGTGCGCTCCTCCAACAGCTCCATGCCCAGTCGCCGGGCTACGGCCTGAGACTGGACGTTTTCAGGGAGAATGCACGAGTAGATCCGTTCCAGGTCCAGTTCCTCGAATGCGTACCGGATAGCCTCAGCACCGGCCTCTGTGGCGTAGCCCCTCCCCCAGTAGTCGGGGTGAAGCACCCAGCCAACCTCCACGCCCGGCCAGTCTTCACGCTCGGGACGGTGCAGGCCTGCCCGGCCCAGGAAGACTCCCGTTGTCCGATCCTCTAACGCCCAATGTCCGGTTCCTCGCAACACCCACTGACCCAAGAACCAGGCCATCTGTTGCCACGCGTCGCTCCTGTCCAGGTTGTCGGGGAGGTGTAATGAGCGTCGCACCTCGGGGCTGTCCAGCACAGCGAAGTAGTCGTCGAGATCATCGTCTCGGAAGGGGCGCAGGACCAAGCGATCGGTCTCGAGGGTCGGACAGGCCTCCATTTGTTCAGGTCGCCCCAGGGTCGAAGAGCTTCACGAGGTACTCCCCTGCTCTGCGTTTCGTCGCAACCGCATATAACCATTCTGACCCGGTTCAAAGCATGTCGGGTGCCAAGGGGTCGAGGCGGACGCCACGTAACCGCTGAAGTGGACCTTGTGTAATCACGTCGGACGCCCTCGACTTAGAAAAGTAAAGTGGTGAGATGACGGGGAATCATTGGAAGAGAGCAAGTCTCGAGTTGCGGGCGGCCGGGTTTGAACCCGAGACCATCGCTGCGAAAAACACAATCGTTACGGTGGCAGGGGCATACACAAACGCTCATCGTTGCAACAACCGGGTCGAACGCATATCAGACCTGTTGTCGGAGTCAATCGCATCGCACGGCGGACAGGGGTTGGTCGTTGGGGCGCCGGCAGTCTCTGATGCTCTCACCCAAGGTTCGGCTAACGCCAGTTACAGCCTCGTGTCACGAGACATCATCGCCGACTCTTTTGAGATCGGACATCGAGCCCATCACGGCGAAGCGATGATTGTCATCTCAGGCTGTGACAAGACCGGTGCAGCTGCCATGATGCCCTTGGCTCGCACCAACGACATCGGACTCGTGATCTACCCGGGAACCAGCTCACCAGGCTGCGTGGACTTTGAGCCGTGGGCGTCGAAGGGCAACAACCTGACGGTTCTCGACTGGGCTGAAGCGCGAGCAGCAATGCGAGCTGACCGGATCAGCCAAGAGGAATTCGAGGAAGTCGAACGGAACGTGATGCCCGGCAGTGGCACCTGCGGAGCGATGTTCACAGCAAACACCATGAGCACCATCACTGANGCGATGGGAATGATGTTGCCTCGGGGAGCCTCACATCCAGCCGACTACGACGCCACGAGTGATATTCACGACAACGTGAAAGCTCAGGTCACAGCAACCACCGAAGCTCTGTACACCCTGATCGACGCCGACATTCGGCCCCGGGACATCATGAACATCAAGGGCTTTGAGAACGCCATCACCACCGCCTACTCGATGGGAGGCTCAACCAACATGTACCTCCACTTGCTNGCAATCGCTCGNGATGCAGAAGTGGCCCTCACTATCGATCAAATCCAGGAGATCGGTGAGCGCGTACCGCTCATTGCCAACCTCCAACCTCATGGCCCCTACTCGATGGTTGCCCTGCACGAACTCGGCGGAGTGCCAGTCGTGATGAAGGAACTCCTCGACAACGGCTTCCTACATGGCGACGCCATGACAGTCACTGGAAAGACGCTCGCTGAGAACTTGGCTGACGTGCCCTCGCTCGCTGACTTAGGTGATCAGGACTTAGTGCAACCGGTGTCCACCCCGGCAGCCCCACCGAACAACCACATCACGGTCCTGCACGGAAATCTGGCTCCGGAGAGCTGTGTCCTGAAACTAGGCGGCAAGACCCTTGAGACCGGGGAGTTCCGCGGAATAGCCAAAGTATTCGAAAACGAACCGGACGCCATGACAGCCATTCAGTCCGGAGTCATAGTGCCTGGCGACGTGGTTGTGGTCCGCAATGTCGGCCCCAAGGGCGGCCCGGGTATGCCCGAGATGGTGATGCTCACCGTTGAATTACAGGGACGCGGGTTAGGTAAGGATGTCGCGCTCATCACCGACGGCCGGTTCAGTGGCGTTTCGCACGGAATCCTCATCGGACACATTTGCCCCGAAGCGGCCGACGGCGGTCCCCTCGCAGCGGTGCAAGACGGCGACACAATCGTCATCGATCCGGTCAATCGCACTCTTAACGTGGCCATCGACGACAGCGAGCTACAGCAACGGATGGCAACGATCGCNCCGACAGACTTGCCCAACACCATTCCGCAGGGTTCTGTGTTGCGCCGGTACGCCCAACATGTGTCATCAGCTCACTACGGATGTGTGCAGTAGCGGGCAAGGTCAGGAGCGGTCATTGCCGCCACTCCCCACAAAAACTTTTACTGTCTACCGGCACAGGTCCAAGTTTGATTCGGAGGCGACCCGCGTCGCATTGAGGTCAATCAGTTCTCTACTGAATGAGCATGCAAGTTAAACCTCAAGGGGCCGATTTGGGTCAAGGAGCCACTCACTCAGTGAACCGTCATAAACCGCTACATCGTCGTGACCGAGTAGCGCCTTNAGCACAAATGCATCTGAGGTGGCCGCTATTCCGCCACCGCAATAAGTAACGATTGGCTTATCTTCTGAAGTTGTCTCATCAAAGAGCGCTTTCAGTTGGTCCAANGGCAGGTAACACTGGGTTTCCCGGTCGAGAAGATGTAAGGCATAAACGTTGGAGGCGCCCGGCAGGTGTCCCGGGCGGCCGTAATCNGCTTCGCTGCCGTCATGATTGCCGGGGGATAATGCGTTAATGACACAAGTTTCGTCGTTTAAAGCTTCTTGCATTCTTGTGAGATCGGCGACATATCCCGCTCGGGGAGCACTTTGAAACTTGGTTTCAGGTCGAGAGGGCGCTGGNCCAGTGTCAACGGGAAAGCCGCCTGACTTCCATGACTTCCAACCTCCGTCGAGGACCGCGCAATCATCAAAACCAAAGGCCTTCAACATCCACCACACGCGGGTTGCCCACATGGTGAACCGTCGATCGTAAAGGACAACTCTTGTGCCCTCTCCAACACCTAGAGACTCCATGGCTTTCGCGAAACGGTCTGGNGTCGGCATCGTGAAGCGCAGGTCGCTTTGAGGGTCGCTTAGATCCCCNATGAGGTCAACATAATCGGAATTNGGNATATGCCCCTCAGCCCACTGGTCGCGCATCGATGCAGGTGTGGTGCTTCCGGGAGTGAGAGCGACCGAGCACTCCAATATTCTTAGCGAGGGGTCCGATAAATTTTCCGAAACCCAGTCGGCGTCAACAAGTGGNTCCAATGCATCCCTCCATGTGGTTCGCAAGTTGNTGGTTAGATCCACCAAANCTTATGAGAACCCTAGACCCTGGTGACATTCTGGGTTTGACCTCTGGACTGGAGTGCTGAAGTTCAGCTGTCTTTCAGGTCAATGGAGTACCAACGCAGAATCTGGTCAGAGGGCTTACTCAAACCTTCGCGATCTAGTTTGCCGCCATGTTTTTCGATGGTGCGGATGGACGCAAGATTGTCCGACCGACAGGTCAATAACGTCTGCCCTATCCCTAGGACTCGACAATGGTCAAGCACGGCGCTGAGCATCGCGGACGCTACGCCTTGTCTGCGGAACGACCTTGCAACCGAGTAACCGATATGTCCACCTTCTTGTTTTAGGGCAGGTGTTAATCGATGACGAAGATTGATGACTCCTTGCAGTTCTCTGTGTGACTCCCAAAACCAAGTTGAGTTCTGAACCCAGTCTTGGTTAACAGGTTCACCACGAATCCATGTCTCGTCGAGACGCTCTCCACGACTCCAAGCATCGAGCAACCCGACAGCCTGCTCAATCGGCGCGGAGCGACCACAAAAATAGCCCTGCAGTTCATATGAGACCCCATCGAACTCACTAAGGAAGGCCTCAAGTGAGTTCTCGTGCTGCAGTCCCAAAGACACAAGCCGACCCGGNGTTNCCTCAGACTNGGTTTGTTCGTTGANGTTAGACGGCATGCGTTAAATGATCCGCCCCTGAAATAGGTGATCTGGTTCCCTCTAGGGCGTGCGACCNCACAAACCCAGNAGGCGATCTANANCGGAGGCATCNTCTGGNACTTCTACCTCAGGACCGAACTGTCCGCCTGCCCGTCTCTCATCGGTGATGAACCCNCTAAAGAAAGCGGTCATCGAGTCGACGAGGTCTCCCGGAGGGTCGAAGTCCTGTCCGGTCGAGCGAGCTAGGTCCCAGCAGTGAACGAGGTTGTCGGCAGAGATTGTTTGCAACGCAACACCGGCCGGCATGTCGCCGAAGATGAGGCTGACCACCTCGTCGAGGTCTTCTACGCCGTCCACCGCTGCGTCTAGCTGAACGGTGGCGTCCTGGTAGGTCGCCCGATGGTCATCGCCGAGAACGTCGCCGAGCCGCGCTGGCATCCCGCCGATCAACTCCTCCCCACGGGCCTTATCGCCACTCAGGCCCGCGGCGAACAGGAATCGCCCGAGGGTGAAGTGCCCGATCAAGTCCCGGACATCGAAATCGCTGCACGGTGTACCGTCGCCCAACTGGTCGGCATCGGTACCGTCCACCAGAGCGGAGAGCAGGTCGGTGACCTGTGAGAACTGTTCCTTCGGATCCATAGCGTTTCCCCTTATACCTCCATTCCCCACCGGGAACTTCCCGCTGTCGTACTGAGAAAGAAGGTGCGCCCAATGTACTACCCCTACGCGTCGAGGTACCAGTGGTCTAGGGGAGACATCATCTGTCCTCTTGAGGCATAACTCAAAAAATCAGCTTCGTTGAGTTTCAAACCACAGATGCCGAGGGCGCGCCTGTGACTCTTCGTCGATTGCCTCTACTCGTCAGGGTCGACAAGATCGCTGATCAAGGCCGAAGCCTGCAACGCACCACGCCGCACCACAACCACGAGTTGGCCACCGGCTTTAGGACTGACTTCGCTGCCCGTGGGCTCAATCGACCACCGGGCACCTACTCTTTGCACCACGTGGGGCTCAATTTTTGCCCGGTCCGTCTCCGTAAGCCACACGATGCCCTTAACTCGCAAAACATCCTCGGACCACAGAGTCAGGGCGGCTTCCAACCGAGTCCGCGTCAGTGGTCCGGGAAGCATCAGCGTCGCAGTTTCGAAAAGTGCATCCGCATCAGTCAACGCAGACCCGTCTCGCTTCGCGTCACGTCCTAGTCGAACATCAAGGTCGGGTCTCAACATGGCGAGCACAATCTCTGGGTCGACCTCGCCGCGGCTCACAGGCAATACGGGTACCGTCGCGACGTCATGCACCCAAGCAACAGTGGAATCGAGGATTTCTGAAGTGACCAGATCACTCTTGGTGACCAGAACGAGGTCCGCTCCTCGCAGCTGTCGAGTAACGAGCTCGCCCACGAACTGGTCAGTCGCCCTGACCTGGATAGTCTCGGCGTCAGCGAGCACGATCACTGCGTCCAGTCGACACCCAGGCCACCCGTAGCCGTACGCTGCGACCTTTGCAGGGTCAGCTACACCGCTTGCCTCAATCACAATCTGATCGGGTGACGGGTTCAGTGCTAGAACCCGATCGAGGCTCTCACCCAACGCGTCGGCGATCGAACAGCACACGCAGCCATTCTGCAAGCTAATGGTTTCACCGTCGTGGGAAGTGATGAGATCTACGTCAATATTCACATCTCCGAAATCGTTAACCAGAACAGCCAGACGCCGACCGTGGTCACCAGAAAGCAGTCGATTAACGAGGGTCGTCTTACCCGCTCCCAAGTAACCACCGAGAACGGTGACAGGTACGGGCTCGGCAGAAGAGATCATGATGGCGCTTGTCGGCCCCTCAGATCGGGAACTTCTCACCCTCGAACACAGTGCCCCAAATTGGAATGTCGCGAAGACCCTCAATTCCTACGTCGTACGGGTCGTCCTCAAGAATCGTGAAGTCCGCCCGTTTTCCCCAACGTAGAGATCCAATCTCATCCTCCAGACCCAACACATAGGCCGCGTTGCAAGTGATGGCCTTAATCGCAGCGTCAAGTGACGCACGCTCGTTGGGACACATCACCTCACCCGACTCGTTCAGGCGATTAGCAGCCACCCATGCATTGTTAAGGGGCTTAGCGGGAGCCATCGTAAAATCGGAGTGCACCGCAAAACGGATACCAGCTCGTTCCAGCGACCCGAGCCGGGACATCTGCGATGCCCTCTCATAACCCAACGTGTGATCGGCGAACGCACGCGACAGCTCATATACGTAGTACGCGTTGACTGATGCCAACGCGCCAACCTCGGCCATACGTGCGACCTGTTGGGCACTCGAGACCCCGAAGTGCTCGAATGTGAATCGATGGTTGAAGCGTGGGCGCTCCCATTGAAGTTTCTCGAGCGTCGACAGAGTCATCTCGACGCCGAGATCCCCACTGCAATGGACATGAATCTTCAGTCCTGCGTTCCAGAATGCGCGTGCGACCTGCTCAAAACGTTCAGGGGATGTCATCCACTCACCATGTCTCCCGTCTAGATGCCCTGGCGCCTTGAGCATTAGCAACTCCGCGAAGAACCCCCCATCGGCGAACATCTTGACGTGATCGCTGAACCGCAACCGATGGGTATTGCGCTGTGGGTACGCGAGAATCCGTTCGATCATCGCCTCATCTGACTCCTCAGCCCCAACGGGACCCATTTCGAAAGGCATTAACTGGATTCGAAATGGCGTATCAGGTCGTTCCATCACCGCCTTCAGATGTTCCCACTCTTCCTCAAAGCCGTACATACCCATGGCTGCGTCGCCGATGGTCGTCTGTCCTCCGTGGTGGATGACCTGGCGCATCCGGTCGAGTCCGGCTCGGAACCGTTCGGTTCCGAGTAAGAAGCTGTTCATATGCCGGTACGCGACCGCGAGGCCTGTCTCAAAGAACGCTCCCCTATCAACATCAATCTGAGGGTGCCGCCTCGCTGCTTCAAGGTCGATGCCCATCCATCGGTAGCAAGCATCATTGACAACCAGTGAGTGATACCCGCGATGCCAGACAATGACAGGCCGTGTAGACGAGATACCGTTCAGCGCCTCACGGTCGACTTCGCCATGCCAAATCGGATGATGACCCCAAGCAAACAGTGGATTTTCAGGTTCAAGCTCGGCGTCGAGTTCAATCAGCCGATCGAGTAGTTCGACCCTGCCGCCTACCGCGCCGATCTCGCTCCATGGTAAATCCCATTCCACGACAGTGGTGAACTCCATCGGAAGGAGAACTGCGGCCATTGACGGGTGGAGGTGGGGATCGATGAAGCCCGGCATGATGACGTGGTCGCGAAAAGTGTCATCGATCTCGTGCTCATAGGTATTGAGCCATGGGGACAAACTCTCAATGGTTCCTACCTCAACGACGCTCCCGTCGCGAACAGCCACTGCCTCGGCCGTAGGCATCGACGCCTCCATCGTGCGAACCCGACGCGCCGTGAACACGGTGATTTCGGCCATACCCGTTCCTTCGGTTTTCGGAATTTATAGAACTTTAGCTTCAGAGGGTTTGAGGCAGAGGGCGATACAGCGCTAACGGACACCGACGAACCCGACGTCGTTCTACTGGTAGTTCGGCTCGCGGCGTTCTCTGAAGGCTTCGACACCCTCAACGAAATCAGGACTCGCCCGCACGGCGTCGCCGAGTGTTTGTTCAAACTGCTCTCGAGCTTCAGCCCTCTCAGCGTTACCGGAAGAGACGAAGCGTTTTACCGCCTGAACCGCCATCGGGCTATTCGACGCAATTAACTCAGCAGTATCCATAGCTCGCTCCATGAGACCGTCGGCGGGGACAATCTCATTGACAAGACCGATCCGAACCGCCTCTGCGGCATTAATGTTTTCTGCGCTGAGAAGCANCTTCATGGCGTGAACGTGGCCAATTTGGTGCACGAGTTTCGCTGCGGCACCACCAAACGGGTAAATNGCCCACTTCACCTCAGGNAGGCCGAACGTNGCGTGCGGTGCCGCATACCTAATGTCNGCAGCAAGTAAAAGTTCGATGCCTCCGCCAAGACAGGCACCGTTGACCGCCGCGATCACCGGTTTGGAAAACGGCACCGATTTCAGTAGCGCCCGATTTATGACGGCGGCGGTCTCCTCGCTCGCAGATAGGTCACCGGAAACGTCAGCCCCTGCGGTGAAAGACCTTTGACCTGCGCCTGTAACCACAATGGCTCGACAACTGCGCTCGTTATCAAGCGTCTGCCAAATGTCGGCCAACTCAGCCAACATGTCTCTCGACATCGCGTTGGCCTTGTTCGGGTTGTCGATAGTTACAACAGAGATATGCGACCCATGGGCGCTAAGAGTGATGGACATGAAGTTCCTGCTACCCACTAAAGGGATTATGACGATCGAGATATGAAAGATTCGNCCAAACTCTAATAGCGGCCGGAGTTTTAAGGGCTTTGAGGTGATGGGCGATATGAGAGCCGAAGCTGTGACCTGTTACAAGCGCGCTAGGCATCCTCCGAGGCGCATGAGCAAATTTCAGATGAATCAGCGTCAAGCCGTTTCTCCCATAGCNGAACCCATAGCAGCGATGTGTTCTGGGGTTGTTCCGCAGCAGCCGCCNAGGAGTTGGACCCCCAAATCTTGAAGGCGACGCGTGAAATCCGCCATTAGCGCAGGTGTTGCCGAGTAGGAGAGCTTCGCGCCCTGCCATTCGGGGATACCTGCGTTTGATTTAACTATCAATACAGCTTCAGGAGATGCTTCGCGCATTTGCGTGATTGCAGCCTCGTTATCTTCAAGGCTGTTACCGCAGTTAACACCGACCGCGCTAGCTCCGACGTCGAGTAAAGCCTTGACTGCGTTGGCCGGCGATACGCCCATCATGGTGTGACGATTCGTGTCGAAACTCATAGTGACTGCCACTGGCAGCCCCGAGAGCTGACGGCATGCNTCGACAGCGATCTCAGCCTCGTCAAGACTGCTCATCGTTTCAACCCATAACAGATCGATCGAACTATTTGGGTCCCGGTTCCGAGTACCGGCAGTGAGACCATCTACTTGTTCTTTAAAAGCGTCAAGAGCCTCCTCCGCAGACACNGGCCCCAACGGAACTAAAAGAGCACCGAGCGGACCGAGACTTCCAGCGACAAGCGCTTCAAACTTGAGCGCAGCTTGCTTTGCGATACNCACAGCGGCGTCGTTGATTTCNTACACCNTGTCNTCGAGGGCNTGCAACGCAAGTCGATGGCGGTTACCTCCAAAAGTGTTGGTCAAAATGATGTCGGAACCGACGCTCAAATATTCGTTGTGGACACTTCGCACAATGTCGGGTTCNACAAGATTGAGCATNTCNGGTGGATCTCCCGGCGATAGTCCCCGATCAAAGAGTTGNGTTCCCATAGCTCCGTCGAGCAACAGCAACTGTTGTTGCGTCAAGGAACGAGTAAAGGAGCACGACTGTGCGTCAGGAACAGGTGGATTATCAACAACTGGTGTCGATCCTTCTCCGATGCTGACTTTTCTTGTTTTCCCGAGCCCTTTGTTGTTCATTGTCCCCCCTCAGAACGCTGCTGATTAGCGGCGGACATCGGGTGNTTCTGAATCGGTGAGAAGTGGCTGAACCTCATCCTCAGGAACACTTCGTTGCTCNGGTCCGAAGACCTTTGCCTTATCCCTACCAAAGTAGGAAGCACCTTGGGTGTCCGCCCCAGGTTGCCGGGTGCACGGGTGTNCACCACTCTTGATAACGAGTTCATCTAAGCATCTTGAGTTCATCGACGCAACTTGGCTTGGCATTGTCACTCAAACCTTGCCGACAGTCGTCTCACGTTCGATCGCTCGGTTCGAACGTCGCGTGGGGGCTTTCTCCGCCCGCTTACCATCGCATGCGACCGGCAGGGTGTGCGATGCTGACCTGATGCCGGTGACCATCACGCGCAACGTCAAAGAAGCTTACGACGCCGACGGCGTGGCGAAACTCACGGGACTATTTGATTCGGCCCAGCTGGCTCAACTGCTCAGGCTGTTCGAGTGGACCGTCGCCCATCCAAGCCCCAATGCGNCTCNCCGCATCGACGGCGACTCGCTCTTCCACAGCGACAACCTCTCGCCTGACGCATCTGAGGTGTACCGAGACACGATCTTGCAGCTCCCCTTCGGTAACGCCCTCACCCAACTCTGGAACACCGAAGAGGTGCACTACTTCGGTGAAGAGGTGTTCTGGAAGCAGGGCAACGTCGGTCGAACCCAGTGGCACCAGGACACGGCCTACTACCCATGGGGCGGTTCACAGTGGGTGAACATGTGGATTAGCTTCGATCCGGTACCGCGATCTCACGCTCTTGAGGTGATTCGGGGCTCGCATAGGGAAACGCTGTACGACGGCACCAGATTTGATCCGTCCGACCCGACCCTCCCGCTGTGGGGCGACGCAGGCGACTTTCCCCGTCTACCCAACATAGAAGCCGAACGGGCCAACGACCCCAATTCCTGGGACGCCGTCGGGTTCGACATCGAGCCGGGAGACGCTCTGCTGCTGCACCCTGGCACCCTGCACGGTGGCGGGCCCGTCGATGCCGAGCTGCCGTCGCGGCGCACCCTCGCTCTCCGATTCTTCGGAAGCGACGCTGTCTGGGCCGACCTTCCCAGCGACCGTAGCGTCCTTACCGAAGATCAGATTCGCTACACCAGCCTCGACAACCGAGGAACGCCAGGGACGCCCATGGCTGGGGTCACCGGCAGCGTCCGAATCGCATGATCAGAGTTACCCAGCCGCTGGTGACCCTTTTTCGATAAAGCAGCTGGGCAACTCACCGGTTCTCTTTTTGGCAATCGGCGATCCAGAATCCACGCGCGGGCCAGTGACCCCTCAAAGTCCCTACGGACGCATCCCAGGTGGCGTCCACGAAATCATCGCAGACGTCGTGGGAGGGAACGCAGAGACTGGGCAAAGCTTTGACGAATACACGTCGACAAAGCCCCTGATCAGAAAGTCAGTTGTGATCGGGACTAGAGGAGACGGCGACCGACTACTCGTCCGACCATCCGACCATTTGAATCTGCCATCACCTTTTGGACGTGAGGATCTGCAAAGTTTTTCGCGGATGCAGCGAACAAGGAATCCGCTGAATCTGTGTTGGTGATGAAGACAGTGACACCGGTTAGTTCACCACCTGCGATTATTTGCATCATCGCCATTCCAGTGGCTCCTTCTTGCATGTGGCTCCAATTGACATCGAGATTGCTGTTTGCTGTCTCGTCGTCAATTGGGTCATGAGCGACGTAGAGGCCAGTCGCGTAAGCACCTGTTCGTTCACCTCGCTCGCCGACGGTTCTGAGCAAACTTCGGCGAACTAATTCAGCACCACAATCCTGAAGCAATTCAAGAATTTGAGGGTCACTGTATTGCTGAGCATTTCCCGCAAGGACAGCGTCGATCGAGGGGTACTCAAAGCCGATCTGGACCGTTCCGGCAGCTTCGCCACCCAGTACCACCTGGATCATATTGATATCAGTAGCGCCGTACTCTCGAACTCGATCGTTCCCCCAGTCGTTCGAAGCGTCAACGAACGCCTGGACGTTCGACATCCTGACTATTCCTGCAGACCAATAAGCCATGTCTTCCACCTTCTGTTTGCTAGATCACATCTACGTGATGTGAATTGAAATTATGGCAGAACCAGGCACACGAATTCGCCGCAGATATGTTGCGGCAACTAGATGCGTTGCTAGTCGTTATCGGTCTACGTTGGTTGAGGTGAGCGACCTTATTGCCCTCCAACGCCACGATGACGTGAGCGTGATCACATTGACTAATGGTGAGAACCGCTGGACCACGAACTTGGTCCGCGACCTCGATGGAGCGTTGGACGATGTTGAAGCCAATAACGGACCGCACGCCCTGGTGACCGCTTCGGCGGACCCAAAGTTTTTTTCCAATGGCCTCAATTTGGAATGGTTCACAGGCAACGACGTTCATGGAGGTGGGGATTTGGAGCCCTTCGCCGAAGAATTCATGGCTCTCGCAGCGCGGTTAATTACCTTTCCAATGCCTACAGTCGGTGCGATCAACGGCCACGCATTCGGTGCTGGCTTCATGTGGGCACTCAGCCATGACCAGCGGGTCATGAGAGTTGACCGGGGGTTGATGTGCGCCAACGAAATTGAGATCGGCATCGCGATGCCTGCTCCTGAATTGGCGATCTTTCGTCACAAAATGCCCCAAAGCGCGTTCTACCAGACTGTTCAATTTGCCAAACGGTGGACCGGGGAAGAAGCATTCGATGTGGGGATCGTGCAAGAACTTGCGGATGAGTCGACGGTGACTGAGAAGGCGATCCAACGGGCTCAGAGCTTGGCTCATTTGGCCGAACGCCGCGAGGTCTTTGGTTGGATGAAGGAACAGATTTGGGGCGAGGATGCGGCTATCAATGGACCCCACGGGCCTGCTCACATGCTTCGGAAT
>PAVP01000023.1 GCA_002713975.1 Acidimicrobiaceae bacterium
CATCACATAAAAGGGCGCAATGTCGGATCGCGTGGATGGTGTTAAGGCCATAACAGGAGTGTGGCGGTTATCTGCTTCAGAAGCGGGTCTTTTAAGCTCTCAAATCTATTGAGAGACCTTTATTTGTTCGGAAAATAGGGCAGAAGTGGAAACAGCCTTTTCTAACACCGGTCTCATGAAGCATGCTGGAGGGATGAGTACCGCTTTAATGACTGACCTTTACGAGGTCACGATGCTTGATGCCGCGCTTCGGTCCGGAGTGGCCTCGCGACAAGCAACTTTCGAAGTTTTTGCCAGGCGGTTACCTGCTGGCCGTGGCTACGGCATTGTTGCCGGACCTGGGCGCCTGGCTGAACAGCTAGCCGATTTTCACTTCTCTGCAACCCAAATCGATTACTTGGCGAGCCTCGGCCGATTCACCGACGAACTCCTCGAGTTCCTTAACACTTTCCAATTCGAAGGGGAGGTATGGAGCTACAGAGAGGGCGACTTTTACGTGCCGGGGAGTCCAGTACTGAGGGTCGATTGTTCATTCGGTGCAGGTCTTCTTCTTGAGACATTGGTCTTGTCGGTTCTAAATCATGATTCCGCAGTCGCGTCTGCCGCGGCGCGAATGCACGATGTAGCTAACGGTCGACACCTGATCGAGATGGGGGGTCGTCGCACCCATGAAGAAGCAGCCGTTGCAGCTGCGAGAGCGGCATGGTTGGTCGGCTTTGATACCACCTCGAATATGGAAGCTGGGATCCGTTTTAATGTGCCAACTGCGGGAACATCAGCGCACGCCTTTACGTTGGCCCACGATGATGAAGAGTCTGCTTTCGAAGCCCAAATCGAAGCTCATGGACTTGAAACGACTCTTCTTGTAGATACCTACGAAATAGAAACTGGAATCGACCGAGCACTAGCTGCAGCGAAAAGACTGGGCGGAGTCCCCGGAGCTATCCGCATCGACTCAGGCGATCTTGCTGATGAAGCTCTCAGAGCTCGACGAAAGTTAGACGCAAGTGATGCCGGGTCGACGAGGATTGTTGTATCCGGTGACCTTGATGAGTACCGAATTGCAGATCTAGCGGATCTTCCAATTGACGGGTATGGGGTAGGAACTCAGTTGGTTGTTGGGTCAGGTCACGCGACTGCCGGCATGGTCTACAAACTGGTGGCTATTGCACGAAGGTCCGGAGCCTATGAGCCGGTTGTCCCAGTAGCGAAATCGTCTGAAGGTAAGGCGACTCGAGGCGGGGTAGTGCGCCCATACCGGATTATCGATGACGGCACGGCTATTGATGAAATCCTTGTGCAACATGACCGACCCGGTCCTTCAGATGCTAGGCCCCTCCACGTTCCGCTGTTCCGAGCTTCCGAACCTGCCTATCCGTACAGCCTTGAGGATGACCGAAAGTTCCACCTCCGGGTTCGAAATGAATTGCCAGACTCCATGCGAATGTTGAATTCTGAACCGCTATTCGAAGCGCGAACTTTGTAGACCCCGAACAGTTTTAATCATTAGCTGAAAGTTCTGGAATCAACGGGTAACGAAAATTCCTTCAGAGGCACCGGCCTCTAATGTGCGCGCAACGTCGATTACGCGAGGTCCATCTCGTCTTACAACGGCGATCGCTGGAGTGTCGGCAAGTACTTGGTGTTCTCGGTCACCGTCGAAGGCCAATGTTGATGGTCCTGCTAAATGGACCTCCTCCTCGAAGTTGACCCGTTTCACGTCCCGAACCGGCACTTCCCGATATAGACCAGGCGCTATGGGAGCGTTGGTCGACGCGCCGCCAGAACCGCAGGTGACCAAAATCGCCGCGTCTTCCTCTGAACGACATGTTGTGTGCAGACCTGCGATAGAGGAGACCCCAATGGTGTCCGGTTTAGCTGTCGTGACCAATAACTGTCGCAGATTATTGGGATCGACTGGCATACGGTTACCGACAAAGTCGTTGGCGAGAGTCGCAACGTCTATGAGGGCGACGTCTTCAGACCCATCAGCGAAGGTCAAATGCACCATCTTCGATCGCGGTGCCACCGAGTTGAGATCAACCAGATTCTTTGCGACTAATCCGGCTGCAGCACCGGCGACCGTGGGTTCGACGAGTGAAGGGAAAACATTGTTTGTTCCCGTAGACATTGGAACCAAGATCGCCTCAGGCCAAGCCCTAGCTATAGTCCGATTTGTTCCATCACCGCCGAGGGTGATTATTACTCTGATTCCGCGCTCTTTCATGGCTAGGGCGGCGCGTGCAGTGTCCATAGGGTCGACGCGAGCGCCGACATCCAGAATTTCGAGATCTGCTTCCACCGGTAAATCAGTCAACGCACCGCTCGCGATTCCGAAAGGCTCCTTCATAGCGACCACGTGTTGTGTCCCAGCGGCTACCGCACCTATGACAGCGCGCGCAATACGATTCCGTTTGTCTTCAGCGCTTGAGACACCTCCACGGGCCGCTACGCGGCGGATATCGCGCCCAGAAACGGGGTTTGCAATAATGCCAACGCTCTGGGATTGATTTGTCACAGTTCCACCCTAGGCAAGGAAACTGCTAGGTATCTGCTACAACACCCTTGTGACTCAACCTCCAGTGGTGCTAACTATTGCGGGCTCAGATTCAGGAGGAGGTTCTGGACTCCAAGCGGATTTGCGAACCTTCGCAGCCCAATCTGTCCACGGTGTGTGCGCGTTGACCGTGGTTTCTTCTCAGAACACTGATGAATTTCGGTCAGCACTCGCGATACCGGCTCCTGTTGTGCGGTCCCAAATCGAAGCAGTCCTAGATGACTTCGAAGTCAAAGTAGCTAAAACTGGGCTGCTCTACTCAGAAGAAAATATTCGGCTCATATCAGAGATGGCCGACGTCGGGCTTTTGCCACCGTTGGTTGTGGATCCCGTCATCGTGAACCGTCATGGAGAACCTTTATACGAGACCTCAACCATCGAACTGATACGACGAGATTTGATACCCAAGGCTTTGGTAATCACCCCCAACCATCTCGAAGCGATGCATTTACTAGGGACCGAACTGGATGAAGACATCGAAGCTTTGTCTGATGCAGCTTTGCGTCTAGCCGCAATGGGTCCAACTGTCGTGGTGTTAACCGGCGGGCGGCGAGCGGCGCCAACAATGATTGACGTTGTGGCATATGACGGAGAAGTAGTGCTCTTTGAGGTTGAACGCTGTTGGACCAATAACGTGCGGGGCACAGGTGACACTTTCTCAGCAGCAATTGCAGGTGGATTAGCTAAGGGCATACCAATGCTTGAGTCTGTGAGCAGAGCCCAAACCTTCACTGCGGAAGCAGTCAACCGTGCCGCGAATTGGACTCTTGGTGCCGGCGAAGGACCAATCGGTCATCTGGGTCACTCTGACACGGCTGGCCTAGACTGATGATGCTCGACCCCGATTGAGCCTTTGGGAGACACTTGTGACGCGAGAGCAGTGGCAAAAAGAATATGAGGCTGGCGAAATCCGCGACCTTGATTACGAGACCATGAGCGGATTAGCCGTAGAACCGCTGTATGCGCCTCGTGATGGGGATGTCGACGAATCCATCGGTTGGCCCGGTCAATATCCCTATACACGCGGGGTACACCCAAGCGGATACAGAGGCCGTTTGTGGACCATGCGGATGTTTGCAGGTTTAGGTACACCCGAGGACACGAACACACGCTTTAAAGAGATCCTCGCCGCAGGCGGGGGGGGGGTGGCGACAGCAATTGACATGCCCACGCTCATGGGCCTCGACAGCGATGACGTTCTATCAGTCGGTGAAGTGGGCCGCTGTGGGGTCGCTGTGGACACCATCGAAGACATGAGCACCCTGTACGACAGCATCGACCTAGAACAGACAACAACGTCGATGACAATTAACGCTCCTGCNGNACCTATATGGGCAATGTTCGTCGCGAATGCCGAAGAGCAAGGAGCTGACAGAANCAGGTTGGGTGGAACGCTTCAAAATGACATTCTCAAGGANTATCAAGCNCAAAAAGAATGGGTNTTCCCNCCCCGNCCCTCCATGCGTCTCGTCGCNGACACGATTGAATTCGCGAAAAATGAAATGCCCCGATGGAATTCCGTATCTATCAGCGGCTACCACATCAGAGAGGCAGGCTCAACAGCAGCACAGGAACTCGCTTTCACGCTGGCCAACGGATTCGCATACGTCGAAGCGGCCATCCAGCGAGGTCTGCCCGTGGATGACTTCGCTCCAAGGTTGAGCTTCTTTTTCAATGCACATATCGATTTCTTCGAAGAGATCGCGAAATATAGGGCCGCCCGCAGAATCTGGGCCCGATGGATGAAGGACCATTACGGAGCTCAAGACCCTAAATCGATGATGCTGCGCTTCCATACTCAGACAGCTGGCGTATCGCTGACGGCACAGCAACCTGAAATAAATATTGCCCGCACAGCGATCGAAGCTCTGGCCGGGGTATTGGGCGGCACCCAGAGTTTGCACACCAACTCAATGGATGAGGCACTAGCCCTCCCCACCGAAAAAGCGGCCCGAATAGCTTTACGCACCCAGCAAGTTCTTGCTCACGAAACCGGAGTTACCGACGTCTTGGACCCATTGGGTGGCAGTTGGTTCGTAGAAGAACTGACCGATCAGTTAGAAGCCGAAGCGGAAGCAATGTTTAGTCACATTGCCGAAACCGGAGACGGATCGATGTTGGAAGGAGCTTTTGAGCTAATTGACGAGGGTTGGTACCAAGGAAATATCGCCGACTCGGCCTATGAGTTCGAAAAGAAAGTAAATGCTGGTCGTCGAATTGTCGTCGGAGTCAACGACTTCACTGAGGGTAACGAAGAAGATCAGATCGATCTTTTGAAGATCACAACAGAAGATGAACAACGCCAGATCAAACACCTCCAGCAGATAAAAGCTGACCGTAACCAGGCAGCTGTCGACGAAGCTCTCATTGCGTTGAGTCGCGCGGCGGAAACTGACGCGAATCTGATGTTGCCATTGATCGACAGTGTTCGAACACGNGCNACGGTNGGGGAAATAATGAACACACTCGCTGAGGTNTTCGGNCGATACCAAGAAAAGCCTTTTATCTGAACAAGAGCGACCGTTCCGTTTGGGGTGTAAAGACGGGTAGGGTCAGACCAGCGAANTTGGTCNACGGGGAATCGATGCTGCATTCGAAAGCACTCAAATTGCTCATAACGATGCTTTCGCTTACCGCGCTCATAACTGCGTGCGGCGGAGGTACCGACCAAACACAACTTGAACGGGAACTGCAAGACAGAGCAGCTAGCGACTTACTTCCAGTGGAACTCGGATTAGTTGACTGTCCGGAAGATGTCGTAATGACCCCCGAATCAGTGTTTATCTGCAACAGCGAAGTAGCCGGACAGTATTACGAACTTCAAGTCCGCATAATTGACGCTCAAGGACAGTATTCATACGCCCATAAGCACTATCCGCTGCAACTTTTGAACACAGAAGCGCTGCTAGCAGGTGAAGTGGCCTACGAAGTCGGCTTTGATGTGATGGTTGATTGTGGTGACGACGAATATTTAGTCGCACCAATCGGAAGTACATTCAACTGCGTCGCAACCCGAGTAGAGGGGGGCGCTCAAGCCACCATTGAGGTTCGACTTGAAGACGATCAAGGTCGAATAGTTTGGAACCTTGTCCGGGCTTGAGCCTCTAGTAGCAACCGCCTACTCGATGTCATGAACCTGTTGGATGTCAACAATCTTTCTTTGGGCTTCACAGAAATAAAGCTCTTCTCCGACCTCTCCTTCACGGTTGGGGAAAAAGACCGGCTGGCCATATTAGGAATCAACGGGTCCGGAAAATCGACCCTTCTAGCGACACTTGCCGGTAAAGAGATCGCGGATCAAGGAGTCATACGCCGTCGACAAAACTTGTCGGTTGCCATCTTGACGCAACGGCCCGCCCTAGGGGACGGAACGGTAAACGATGTTGTGGGTCAGAGTTGGCAGGGAAGAGCCGCAATGGATCGTTTGGGCTTAACAGCCCTATCTGAGACCAAGATTTCAGCGCTGTCGGGAGGCGAACACAAACGAGCGGCGTTGGCGTCAGTCCTTCAGGACCAGGATGCTGACTTGCTGCTGNTAGACGAGCCGACGAACCACCTTGACATNGAAGGAATCGAACACCTCGAAAATGTGTTGCATGAATTTTCGGGCGGCGTTGTTTTNGTATCTCACGATCGACATNTGATNGATCGCGTAGCNACAAAGACCCTNGAGCTNACNGCNAATGGCTGGNATGTAACTGAAGGGGGATACCAAGCACANCTTTNNGCNAAGGCTGAGCGTGAGCACAAAGCGGAACAGGATGAGTCGACGCGGCTTACNTTGGCCCGGAAAGAATTGGCATGGTTGCAACGAGGAGCTCGAGCTCGAAGGAGGAAGCCCAAATCACGACTTGCCATCGCGCATCGAACACTTGAAGTCACCGAAAAAGACGACTNTCGATCTCGTTCNCTTGCCCTAAACGAATTCGATCAGAAACGGTTAGGGCGCAAAGTGGTGGATCTCGAACAGGTTGCAGTGTCGGTTGGGGGCCACACATTGTTTGACGATGTCACTATCAGCCTTTCCTCCAGCGAACGCCTCGGAGTGGTAGGTCCGAATGGGTCCGGTAAATCGACCCTTTTGAGTGTTATTGCCGGGGTTAGAACCCCCGATGAAGGAANCGTGACGTTTGGGTCNACTGCGCGTATCGGTTACTTCGACCAGATGGGAGAGGCGCTTGATCAGGAGTCGACAGTTGAAGAGGTGATTGCTGGGCCGGGTGCGCGTTTGGACCACAACCAAGCCGCACTGCTGCGTCGATTCTGGTTTGAACCGGCTACCCATCGAGCTCAGATTCGTTCTCTGTCGGGCGGAGAACAACGTCGNCTGCAGCTTTTNGGTGTNCTAGCGGCGGAACCGAATATTTTGCTGCTCGACGAACCCACCAACGATCTCGATATAGACACACTGCGCGCCCTAGAAGACTGGCTCGACACATTTAANGGTGCTTTGGTTGCCGTCACCCANGACCGGGTGTTNCTNGAACGTGTAGTNGACAATGTAGTTGCCATCGGNGCNGACGGCTTCAGGCATCTAGGGGCAGGTGAAGCTGTATGGGAACAAGCNCGATCAAAGCCAAAGNTAAGTNATCGCATCAAGAAAAATCGCGTCGAGANAATTCAGTCAAGTGGGCGCTCGATGTCGACTCTTAGGCATCTACTCAAAGACGTTGAGTCAGAACTTCAACGACTTGCAGAGGAACGAGATGGCTATGTCGCCCGTCTAGACAACGAAAGCCTTTCGTACGGCTCTCGCCTCGAGATTTCAAATGGACTTGCGATCGTCTTAGAGCAGTTGGAAGCTGCAGAGGTGCGGTGGCTCGATATATCGGAGGAGATGGAGAGGCGCGCATAGTCATTCCGCTACTCTGCGCCATATGAATCGGCACACACACGATTCCAGTGGAGAACTGCGACCCTTGCGTCACAGACGCCCGGTTGTTCACTGGACAGCGGTCATCGTGTCGGCAGCCATGGTCCTGGCTGGCTTTTCCGCGCTGGTCGCTGCTCTATGAGCCAGATACAAAAAGCNTCGTTTCAACAGTTGTCATTGGAGCGTCTATACGAGATCTTGCACCTACGGGTTCAAGTCTTTGTCGTGGAACAGGAATGCGCATACCCCGAAATCGACAATATTGATTTCGAAGCGAATCATCTATGGATCGATGACGCTCAGGGGCTGGCTTCGTATTTGCGAGTTGTGCAAGAAGAAGAGGGTCACCGAATCGGTCGCGTAGTGACACGGGCCGATGCCCGCTCTAAAGGCCTGAGTCGAGAATTAATCCAATACGTCCTAACTACGTCACAAGGTCCTTGGGTTCTTTCGGCGCAGTCATATTTGCATGACTGGTACGACAGTTTGGGGTTTACTCAAGCCGGTGCAGAATTCCTTGAAGATGGCATTCCGCATATTCCCATGCGGAGAGAAATTGAATAGAGCCAGCTCGCTCGCTCGTTAATGCCGCACATCCACCACTGTTCGTCCTTGAACGTTTCCGGCAAGGATCTCAGAACCTAGATGTGGGACTTCGTCTAAGCCGACGACTGTGGTCATATCGGAGAGAATGTCTCGTTGCAACAAATCGTCAAGCCTTTGCCATGCATGAACCCGTCTCTCGAATGGGCACATAACTGAATCGATACCCAAGAGATTGACACCACGAAGAAGAAAAGGGATGACGGTTGTGTCGAGATCATTGCCACCAGCAAGTCCACAGGCTGCGACGCTTGCTCCATATTCCATTTCTGTAAGGACGTGAGCGAGAGTTGTGTCGCCGACGGCATCTATGCAACCTCCCCAACGTTCTGAGGAAAGAGGTCCGGCGGCCGGCTCGGCTAACTCTTCTCGCGCTACAACCTGGTTAGCCCCGAGTTTCATCAAATAATCACTGGTCTCAGGGCGGCCAGTGGAGGCGGCAACCTGATAACCAGCTTGGGAAAGAAGATGAACAGCGACACTTCCTACACCCCCGGCGGCTCCCGTTACCAGCACCGGTTTCGAGCCAATTCCCTGGTCTTCCAGCGCCTGCATCGCCAGCATCGAGGTCAATCCTGCCGTACCGACGCTCATCGCTTCGAGTTCCGAAAGGCCCTCCGGAAGTTTTACGAGCCAATCAGCGTTTAGTCGAGCTTTTTCTGCATAACCGCCCCAATGAGCTTCCCCAACGCGCCAGCCAGTCAAAACCACACGGTCACCTTCGACGTATCGATCATCGCTCGAGGCGCTAACAACACCGGAAAAATCGATCCCAGGGACATGCGGATAGTCGCGGACTAAGCGTCCGACNCCGTTNAGAATCATCCCGTCCTTGTAGTTCAAAGTGCTGTAAGAGACGTCGACCGTGACATTTCCGTCNGGTAGTTGNTCATCTTCTAGCTGGGTGATTTCCGATGACACAGCCTTATCAGCCTGAGNTAGAAGCACCGCCCGGAATGTCATAAATCCTCACTTGNNATGGCCCTCGTAAGGGAATCGAGTNGAGCCAGGACCTTACTCTTCTGTGGGTCATCTGTCTTATGTNGTNNTAGCAGGAAATCTGTAAGATGGACGTATGTCGGAGAGACANATTGTNAGTGTTACCGAGGCAGCACTCGAAAAGGTNCTCGAATTGCGNGCCGGAGAAGAAGACGCAGATCAACTTGCTTTNAGGATCGAAGTCGTTGGAACTCAAGGAGTTGATTATTCCTACGACCTCGCCTTCGAGGTTCTCGGTGAAGCGGACTCCGATGACGTCCCCACGCACGTAGGTGGGGGACTAACCGTNCTGGTTCCCGGGCGAGACGCTTCGAAACTCGAAGGGGCAACATTAGATATTCCGAGCAANGGCAACCAGGTAGGCCTAGTGCTTCGCAATCCCAACAGACCCGACCTTGGACCTAACGCGACTTTGGAACTTACAGGGACNATNGAAGAACAAGTCCAAGANGTTTTNGTNAAGAGAATTAATCCGTCGATAGCNGCNCATGGCGGATTCGCCGAATTAGTTCGAGTCGAAGGATCAACCGTTCTGGTCAAATTGGGTGGCGGTTGTCAAGGCTGCGGGATGGCAAACGCAACAGTTACAGCTGGCATAGAAAAAACGTTGACTGAACTCATAGACGGTGTGGACAATGTTCTCGATATAACGGATCACACATCAGGCGAAAATCCATATTTCGCTGCTACTTAATAGACAACTGCCAAGACCACATGGCGTGTCCGGAGCAGCGCCGCCTAGACTCTCTGCAGATCGGAAACTCTTGGGGGTGACGTGCGAGGCATCGTTGGATACGGGACGTATGTTCCTTACTACCGGCTGGATCGGGCGAAGATTACTGCCGTTATGGGCGCGGGCGGAGGCAGAGGCCACCGCTCAGTAGCGGGATACGACGAGGACACCACGACTATGGGCGTCGAGGCAGCACGGAATGCTCTCCGGGGAAGCACTGTGACGCCGTCATCCATATGGTTCGCGACTGCAAACCCAGCGTATTTGGATAAAACCAATGCGACCGCCATCCAGGCTGCCCTTGATTTACCCCAAGAGACATGGGCTGTGGATGCTGGGGGTTCAGCGCGTTCTGCGGAGGCGGCCATATCAGGGGCGAGAGGCACTCCGGGTATTTCCATGGCGGTGATATCTGACCTACGAACAGGTAACCCGACGAGCAATGACGAAAGTGGTGGTGGTGACGCCGCTGCCGCGCTTTTGTTCGGAGANGATGAAGACGCNCCAGTCATTGCNCACGCAATTGGACGTGCAGCAGCNACTGGTGAATTTCTTGACCGATATNGGTTGCCGGGGGAGAACGCCAGCAGAATCTGGGAAGAACGGTTTGGAGAACAGGCCTACCTGACTTTGGCTGAAGACGCGATTGAGCGAGCTGTTAAAGATGCAGACGTAACCCTCGAAGATGTCGACAAAGTAGTAATAGCTGGTCTCCACGCAAGAGCAGTCAGAAGTCTTTCAAGAATCGCCGGCGACAAATTGGTGGACGACTTGACTGGGCGCATCGGCAACCCAGGAGCTGCCCAGTTACCGCTGCTCGTAGCGTCGGCGCTCGATAACGCGGCCCCAGGAGAGACGATCCTTTGTGTTCACCTGGCGGACGGGGCTAACGCGAGTGTTCTTCGCACTACAGACGCGATAGCCGACTACACCCCGTTCTCAAGCGTTGAATCTCAGATCGAAAACGGTAGCGACAATCTGGACTACAACCTGTATCTAACCTGGCGAGGATTTCTTGACAGAGAACCGCCGAGACGACCCGACCCGGATCGCCCCGGAGCGCCGCCGGCATTCCGTTCAGAGGACTGGAAGTACGCCTTCGTAGGTTCGCGAGACCGCTCTTCGGGTGCGATCCATCTACCACCGATGCGGGTGTCAATGGACGGTGGTGCCGTAGATGACATGGAACGAGTACGGATGGCTGATACCCCAGCGACGATCGCTACATTCACGGTCGACTACCTAGCGTTCTCTTTGTCTCCCCCCACAGTTGCTGTGGTAATCGACTTTGACGGCGGTGGCAGGTTCCAAGCAGAAATGACAGACGTAGATCCCAACGANGTNAAAATCGGAGATCGCGTCGAAATGACTTTCCGTCNTTTGTTTACAGCGCAAGGAATACATAACTACTTCTGGAAGGCTCGCCCACTCGCTGAATGAGTGGAATTGTTTAGTATCCCTGCAGGGATACGCTCTTATCTACCAAACTGGTATTACACAACAAAGGAAAAGTGACATGGCCTCACATGGCATAAAGGACCAAGTCGCCATCGTCGGTATGGGCTGCACGCCCTTCGGCGAGCACTGGGACAAAGGCGCCGACGACATGCTCGTCGACGCAGCGCACGAGGCGTACGCCTCGGCGGGAGTAAACCAAGACGATATTGATGCTTTCTGGTTAGGAACCATGGGATCAGGAGTGTCTGGGTTAACACTTTCGAAGCCGCTACAAATTGACTACAAACCCGTTAGCCGTCTGGAGAATATGTGCGCGACTGGCTCGGAAGCTTTCCGAAACGCCTGTTACGCAGTTGCATCCGGCGCATACGACGTAGTGATGGCAATCGGAGTTGAGAAGCTCAAGGACAGTGGGTACTCAGGTCTGACAGGTAGTAGACCACCTAGCGATGGAACTGATTCATCACTGACTGCACCGGCTACGTTCAGCCTTCTGGCACCCGCGTACGCCCACAAGAATGGTCTCGATGACGAAACCATGAAAGAGGTCCTAACTCGCATCGCGTGGAAGAACCACAAAAATGGTGCTCTCAACCCGCGAGCCCAATTTCGTAAAGAAGTAGCCAAAGAGACAATTGCAGGCTCCCCGTTGGTGGCCGGACCCTTGGGCATATTTGACTGTTCAGGTGTCAGCGATGGCTCAGCTGCGGCAGTCATAGTTCGCGCCGAAGATGCTCATCGGTACACCGACAAACCCCTCTACGTGAAGGCATTGAGCTTTTCTTCGGGACCTGCCACTGGGGCATTGGATCCGAGCTACGACTACACGACTTTCCGAGAAGTTCGCGCATCAGCAGAAGAGGCNTATAAGCAGGCCGGNATCAATGACCCCAGAAGCCAAATAGCAATGGCCGAGGTACACGATTGCTTTACGCCGACCGAATTGGTGTTGATGGAAGATCTCGGGTTCGCTGACGAAGGAACCGCCTGGAAAGAGGCACTGAATGGAACCTTCGACCTCGATGGAGATTTGCCGGTAAACCCCGACGGGGGCCTGAAGAGCTTTGGGCACCCCATTGGAGCATCAGGTTTGAGAATGCTCTTTGAATGTTGGCTTCAGCTCAGAGGCGAAGCGCCACCTGAGCGTCAAATTGATTCTGACAAAACACTTGGTTTGACCCACAACCTGGGTGGTCAACCCGGTGCTTGCGTGTCATTCGTTTCAGTCGTCGGTTCCGAAATCGGCTAACGCGAATCAAATACGAAAATTCAACGACCGTTCGTTCCAGCCATGTGAATGAACGGTCGTTGCGCGTCCACGAGGTAGAACATCCAGCGGCTAACGCGTAGACGCCTTCCTAATGTTGAAGAGATTTGATTGCTTTATTTATCTGCGCAGCAATTCCAGACGCATCAAGCCCTAATTCAGCGTGCAGTTCCGACTCCGCGCCGTGAGGCAAATAGTCGTCAGGGGTGCCGAGTTGCAATAAGCGAGGAATTGGCCCAGAACGGCGTTGCAGGGCATCGGCTACGAGACTGCCGAATCCGCCCACCCTGGTTCCATCTTCAATGGTGACCACCAAGGGAAATC
>PAVP01000024.1 GCA_002713975.1 Acidimicrobiaceae bacterium
TCAATGAGGGAGCTCCTCTTTTCGGTGAGCATACTGAGGTTGTATTAACCGAACTCGGGTACAACGCCCAGGAAATCCGCGAACTACGCGCGGAAGGCGTAGTCGCATAGTTTCGTTTGAGTCTCGCAGTGTGAGAAGCGACAAACGCTGTGCTCTAGTCTCGTAGCTATGGAGAGCACGCCAGATAAGTCAAAAGCCGACACCCTGAACGACATTGGGGTCCTAAAAAGACGCGAGATTGAAGCCCGTATCGTGGCCCCCCTAATCGAGCGTTTTGCTGAAGAATTCGGAGAAGACCGAGTTGTGGAACTCGCTCGCGAAACCGTGGTGGACGTGGCGCGAGGCCAAGGCGCAGTCCTGGCTGATGCTATGGGAGGCAACGATTTAGCGAAGTTCGCTGATTCGATGGAGAACTGGACGAAAGGCGGGGCCTTAGAAATCGAAGTGCGAGAACAATCAGAATCAACCTTTGCGTTTGATGTTGTTCGCTGCCAGTACGCAGAGATGTACCGCAGTCTGGATATCCCCGAGTTAGGGGCATTGTTGTCGTGTAATCGGGACGGGACAATGGTTGAGGGCTTCAACCCCGACATCAAGTTTGAGAGAAGTCAAACGATTATGGGTGGAGCGACCCATTGCGATTTCCGTTATTCGCTGGAGTCGAGTGAAGTCGCTGTAGAGATTGAAGACCAATAAATTCTTCCTTAAATAACTTCGTGCCACAATCGCTGTATGCGTATGTCTATTTTTTGTGCACTGGTTCTGATTGCGACTTCTTGTGCCTCGAGTGATTCGGTGAGTTCAAAAGAGTTCGACGAGTTGAAAGCCGATGTTGAGGAAATCAGTGCAGACGTACAAGCCATTACTCTCGTCGCTGAGAGCACAAAACAGGGGTACGGGTGGCCTGAGGACTACCAAAATAATTGGCGCGATATTTGCGCCGTCATTATCAAGGATGCGGCTGAGGCAGACGCCACCGCAAGGCCGCCGCAAGAGATTTGTGGTTGTGTTTTGAAGGGTCTCATGGGGGCCTTCACCCTTAAGGACTACGAGTCTTGGCCGCAGGGGACCAAAGACGGAGCGGCAGCCCCATATACGACGATGTGTTGGGCTCAATAGAAGCCGTCTTCAGCCGCACCCTCTACAGGAGAACTCTTATCGAACGCTGATGGTTTACGTTTATTCGCCCTCGGAAATCAGTTCCGGGTGTTGGTCGAGGAGCGGTGCTAGGTCATCAGGTGTTGGAACAGCAGTGGTCTCGCGCGAGACTGCTGACGAATAAAGTTTGCGATAAGCCTCGGGGAGCGTGAAATTTGATGCCTGTGTCTGGTGACTCCCCTAATGATGTATCGATGCAATCCTCTGAGAGTGATCTAGACGATTTCAATCTTTTCGACCCCGAGATCCAACAGTGCCCTCATGGGTATTACGCGAAGATGCAAAATGAGGAAGGTGTCTTTGAAACAGACGCCCTGGGGACGCCTATCTATTTGGTTACGAGGTATGAAGATGTTGCGGCCTGCGCTATGAACACCTCATTGTTCTCATCCAGGTTCGATGCCGGAAGCATGGAAGGGAACTCCGAATACGCTCGACGAGCTCAAGAACTATACGAACAAGAGGGCGGTTTTGAGCGAGTCGGGACAATGTTGACTGTCGATCCGCCTGAACATACCCGTTACCGTCGTTTAGTTAGTCAAGCGTTTACGCCGAAAGCCATCGCTTCACTGGAGCCAACTATTCGGGAGCTCGCTAATCAACTCATTGATCAACTGATCTCCGGCACTGCTAATGGTCAATCCTTGGATTTCGTGGAGTTGTTCGCTGTGCCGCTCCCTGTTGCGGTCATAGCTAAAGCATTAAATGTTCCCGATGATCGTTTGAGTGACTTCAAACGGTGGAGCGATGCCTCTGTTGCTGGGATTGGTACCAACATTTCTATTGATGAGCGTCTCGCGTCGGATCGAGAAGTAATCGAATATCAGAAATATTTCGCTGATCAACTGGAATTACGTCGTAACACCCCGCAGGACGACATCTTGACTGATCTTGTGAATGCGCAGATCGATAATGACGATGCTGAGGGCTTCGATTCGGCTCCGCTCAACATCGCCGAAATGTTAAGCATTATCCAACAATTGCTGGTCGCTGGGAACCAAACCACAACGCATCTGTTGGGGGAAATGTTGCTCCTACTTGACGAACATCCTGAGCAGTGGGCGCGCCTCACTGAAGATCCCCTTTACGGCAAAGACGTCGCTGACGAGGCNNTACGTTTAGCGGCTCCCACGCAAGGGATGTTTCGCGTCGTATCCCAAGACACTCAGATCNGATCNACAACACTGTCAGCTGGTTCAAAGGTTGTTTTGATGTATGCGGCGGCAAATCGGGACCCCGAAATCTGGGAACACCCAGATACGTTCCAACCTGGNCGTGAAGGCCAAGCTAAACATNTGAGTTTCGGTAAGGGTCCGCATTACTGCGTCGGCGCAGGTCTCGCTCGCCTCGAAGCNCGTATTGTCGCAGAAACATTNGGTGAGCGGTTAAGCAACATACAGGTAACCAACCGCTCCGAGTTGAGGTATANACCGAGTTTCGTGTTGAGGGGTCCACANCGAATAGATGTAGTNNTGTCAGCNAAGGAAGCGGCAGGAAATGGTTGANACTGTCAGCGGAACGAACCGNTCTGCAGGAATCAGTTACAAAGAACTTCTTAACGGTGACTCTCGCTCNGTCCCTGACCATCTTNTGACTGAGTCACCTATGCCTTCAGGCTCGTCTCGTATACCAACCTCNGTGTACTTTTCTCANGAGTTCCATGANCTAGANGTTGAGAAACTTTGGTCGCGAGTGTGGCAGTTGGCCTGCCACGAAGACGAACTTNGTGATGTCGGNGACTATGTGGTCTACGACATCGCTCGACTCTCATTTCTGCTCGTTCGAACCGGCGAAGACCCCNACGACATCAAGGCCTACCGAAACGCTTGTCTTCATCGGGGGCGGAAACTTCGCGAACAACCAGGGAAAACCNCCTCTATCCTTCGATGCAGTTTTCATGGATGGTCCTGGGAGCTTGACGGAGCGTTACATGAGATCCCTTGTCAATGGGATTTCCCGGATATCAAACCTGAGCAGTGCAGTCTGCCCGAGGCCCAAATTGGGAGATACGGCGGATTCATTTTCATTAACCCGGACCTCAACGCCGAACCNTTAACGGATTTCTTGGGTGATTTTTCTGAACACCAAACTACGTTGCCCTTGGAACGTCGTTACAAAGCAGTCCATGTCGCCAAGGTCGTCCGATGTAATTGGAAAGTTTGTCAAGAAGCGTTCATGGAGTCCTACCACGTTGTAACGACTCATCCGACACTTATGGAATCGCTCGGCGACGCAAACAGTCAATATGACGCCTACGGCAGTTATTCGCGTGCTATTTCTCCTGCTCAGGTGACTAGTCCGCACCTAGCGACAGTCCCCGAGTGGGACGCTGATCCTGACGGGAGGCTCTACACGAGATTTCGTCATCCACTCAGCGGGCACATATATGAGCGAGCTGATTCCGGCAACGTCGACGTCACTGATCTTGATGGCGAGATAAGCACTTTTCGTTCCAACGGCGAATGGGTCGAAGGGAAGTTGACTCATGCTGATCCGCATCTTTGTTTATGGATTGGTGGTGACCAGCTACCTAAGTTCGAAGATGTCCCAATTCCTCGCAGCTCACGATCCAATTTCACTGAAGAGCGGTCAGATCTCGCTGAACGTAAGCGTGCAGAACTGATTTCTCTGTTAGGTGACGCCGCCCACAAAGTGGACGTTGAATCGATCTGTGATGCTGAACTCATCGACGCGATATTTTTTTCTGTGTTCCCAAACTGGCACCCATGGGGCTGCCTCAACCCGATTCAGTACCGCTTTCGACCCAACGGAGATAATCCGGATGAATGTCTCTTCGAATGCATGCTGTTCTTGCCTTCGCCGTTAACCAACGGACGACCGCAACCAGCAAAGGTTCAGTGGTTATCAGCGGACGATGACTGGACGCTCGCTCCTCAGCTAGGGATGCTCGCAAAAGTCTTTAATCAAGATCTTTACAATCTGCCTCAGGTTCAACTTGGGTTGAAGAATCTTGCGAGTGGACACACCCTGTTATCTGAGTATCAGGAAACAAAGTTGCGGCACTTCCATCAGCTCCTGCAACGTCAACTTGAAGTTGATTATCAAGCGATGTTGGAGAGTTAAACAACTCAGATTCAGTGTCGCGGATCAACGGTCTCGATATTGAGCTGCCCTGCTAATCCCGCGGCGCGATGCTCCGCCAACGCTTGCCATTCCTCAGAAGTTGACATTTCGAACAGGGCCGCTCGGTTCGGATATTTGGCGATAGCCACTTCATCCCAAAGGTCCTCCACCTGGCCGAGAGAGAGCATGGTTACATCCCCCATGAAGAACACCTCACCGCCATACCTGGGTAGAAGCTGCGCAACACCGCGCCCATATATTTGGTATGCCTGATACCCGGTGAGGTCAGTTTCTCGACCNTCTTCATATTCTGCGTGCTCTTTAAATTTCAAAAGGTTGACCATGAAAATCGGGCCTTCAGGGCCCGGTTCCATCATCTCTTCAATACGTTCACGACTTGTTGGCAAGACTTCGTTGATGACCTCCACGACTGCCCCTTCCTTGCAGATGCCTGAATCAGTGATCCTGGAACAAAATCTAACTGCTGCTGAGATACCAGGTGCATGTGTTATTGGTGAAACGGAATACCGGCCGTTGAGTCTCCGCGAAGGTCAGTTGTTGGTGCCCAGGTTGCTGGGTTGGTGATGAGGTCAGAAATTGCGTCAGAAGCAGCTTCAAGAAGTANTTCACCTTTGGCCGCATTGGCTGAAGTGGGGTCACCAAGGACACCGTTAGGGGTCACGGCTGCTAAGTCGCGCCAACGAAATGAGCCTTCTCCTGCCAACAAAAAACTCAGATCAGCCGGAGTTCGATGCGAGGCTAGGTCACTGTCGTCAACAAGATCGGGTTCTAGCTGCATCATCATTGATGTTTCCGCTTCACCGGCATGTAAGACGTTGGATTGGTCTTCAAGTATCGGCTCAAGTCGAGAAGCAGCTTCCAACCAATAGGTGGCAGCGACCACCGTTACCTCGTCAAGTTCCAGTGAGAGACTTTGGGCGATCATTTTGCAGGCGTCGATGTTGCCGCCGTGGCCGTTGAGGATCACCACTTTCTTGAAGCCGTGGCGTTTGACACTGTCGACGATGCATCGAAACATTGAGAGCAGTGTTTCGTAGTCAAGGGTAATAGTCCCTCCAAACGGCATGTGGTGTTCAGACAAACCAGCCCAAACGACCGGCAAAACCACAGTTGCTTGCTCGTCATGAGCCTTTTCTGCCGCTCTGTGTGACACCTCGGTGGCTAAGCGACTGTCTACTTGTACCGGTAGGTGCGGCCCATGCTGTTCCATAGCCGCTACCGGCGCTATCACTACCGCATCGTCAGCTGCGAGTGCCCGCAGTTCGTGCGCTTTGAGGTTTGCCCATTCCATCAATGCCATAACGCGAAGGGTAATCGCCTCCCACTAGTCAAAGTTTCAACGAGTCGGGGGGTTGAGTCAGAAGATTGCCCCAAGCCATAGCAAAGCCACTAGCAAGAGGATTTGGATGATCAAACGAATGGCGTGCCCGGTCGCACTTAGAAGGTTGCCGTTGAACGGAATGTCATTCAAATACATGTTCAGATTCGCTAGAGACATAGCCAAAACCAAGACCACCAAAAGGCGTGCCGAAATAGTTCTGGTAACTGGAATCATGATTCCTAAACCAAGAAGTATCTCCAATACTCCGCTGGCGTAGGTCCAAAAGGACGGTGCTCCGAGGTAGCGAGGAACAATCTCGTTGAAAGCTTTGGGATTAACGAAATGTTGGATTCCTATCCATACAAATGGAAGGCCAAGTAGACATCCGACAATGTTTTTTGCGAGGTTCATGGGAATTGTTCAATGTACAGTCCTCAACCACTGGTACCTAGTTAGGTGAGATACATGGACAGTTACAATCGCACGTTCGTTAGTCCTAGTTGGCTCGAAGACCATTTAGCTGACCCACAGTTAACGATTATCGACGTACGTGCCGGTTTTCGCCCTCAACCTCCAGGCCCTTCTGACTTTTTTTCGATGCGTACCGACTATGACAAAGCTCACATTCCAGGCGCCCACTACCTACATATGGTCGATGATCTTTCCGACCCCGCTGGTTCGTTTCCTTTTACGGCTCTCGCTCCGAGGAATGTGCATGACCTATTAGGGGCCATGGGCATTTCCAACGATCAGACCTTGGTGCTTTACGGCGCAAACATGCATGTGGTCACCCATCGTTGTTGGTGGTCGCTTCGTCAAGCAGGAGCCAACGATGTTCGGNTNCTCAATGGNACTTACGANCTTTGGGTGCAAGCGGGNCGACCNGTCACAGATGTCGTTCCTGATCGTTCACCGTGCGCTTTTGAAGCAAGTGAGATTCCTGAGTGGATTGCGGACAAAGAGGCTGTGTCCGCTGCAGTTGATGATCCCGCAGTTGGTTTGGTCAACGCGTTATCTCATGAACAGTTCGAGGGAGACGGCCAACACTACGGTCGACCTGGGCGTATTCCGGGAAGCGTCAGTGTCCCTGCGATGTCAGTTATCGATCCATCTACAGGTGCACTTCGCGAACGTTCCGAACTTCAAACTGTTTTCCGCGACGCCGGCGCAGACGAATTTGAGCGCTTAATCACATATTGCGGAGGAGGAATCGCCGCGAGTACCGCTTTCTTGGCGTTGGATGCACTTGGATACGAAAATATCTCGCTCTATGACGGGTCACTCTTGGAATGGTCGAAAGACCCACAGGCACGACTCGACGTTGGACCCCTCTAATTGGGGTTTATGCGGCGTTGGCTTGTCTCAAGTAACCATCAAGCATCATGAGGGCTTCTTCTCTGGTGAGCCGCAGAGACACCGTTACCGAAGCGCCGGGTGTCTCCATCGCGATGGAACGTCGAAGTATTTCGACTTGTACGTGACTGGTTAGTTCGTTTGGTCCTGGTATTCGCATACCGACAATGAGTAACTGTGGGGTGAGACACTCANCATCGCGGTCTGCTCTTCCTGTTTGGTNTAATAGCTGGCAGAATCTATGGAAGCACGAAACTGAAAGTTGAATAAGTATGGAGTTCGAGTTCGTCCAGGGTGATCCCATCACTGAAGAGGAAGCGTTCGCTGAAGCCAAGAAGCTAGGTCTTCATGCCTTCGCGTTCGACACCGACACCCAACATGACACGGACCTGCACTGGCATGAGTTCAGTGCAACAATTTGGTTAGTGTCAGGTGAAGCGAATGTTGCTACCGAAGATGGCACCGTGTATCACGCCACACCGGGGTGTCGACTTCGTGCACCTGCGGGATGGTTACATAAGGAGTTGGTGAGTCCGGCACATCGGTTAGTTATCGGNACCGACATCCCTGTAGAAAGTTGGAGCCAGCCAATCGATAAACCGGCGGCGGAACTTTCCGTTTAACCTGACACGNTGGTGGGCTAGCGGCTATTTGTTTGAGTTCGGTTCACGTATAAAGAAGACAGCCAACGCTGCGAGCGGTCCCGTAGCAGCGGTCACAAACCAGGCGTTGTGGTANGCGCTGATATCGACTCCTGAACCGACCACCGTGATGAGGGCTGCTACGCCAATAGTGGCACCGAACTGTCGGCCGACTTGATTGAGGGATCCGCCAACCGCGAAGTCTTCGGGTGGAACTTCACTTACCGCAGCTGCACTGATAATNGGGAACGTTGTTGCTACGCCGATTGCAACCAGAATTGAAGCCGGCAGCCACAAGCCCCAATAGTTAGGTGTTTCGGTTACGAATAAGGCATACATCAGCACACCTATCCCCCATGAGAACGATCCCGGTACAGCAATGACTCGCACCCCGTAACGGGTTCCAAGTTTCCCAACAAAAGGCGCCAAGCACGCTACGAACAGCGGAAGTGGTGCCGTTGCGAGCCCAGCGGTGCGTATCGAGTATCCCCATCCTTGGGTTAGCCACAAAACATTCACAAGTATCGAAGCCGACAGTCCCGCGGATTGGATCGCTGTCGCAAGGTTCGCCATGTTCAACGATTGAATACGAAACAGGTGTGTTGGTATGGCCGGGGCTTTATGTTTGAGACCTTTCACAAAGGTGAGGGCTAAGAGGACGAGAGAGAGTAGTAACGCGCCGACGACCCCCGGCGAGGTCCATCCCCAAGGCCCAACTTGAACGATAGAAAACGCAAGCAAGGCCATAGAGGTCGCTAGAAGTAGCGCTCCGACGATGTCCGGGAACGGGGCTTCGTCATTGGGTGCGTTGCCAGGCAACGTAGTTTTGCCAGTCAGGTACGCCAGCAGACAAAACGGTGGTAACAGCAGGAACGCCCACCTCCACCCATATGAGTCGACGATAAGGGAACCGACTGCTGGGCCCGTTGCTACCCCGAGCGCTGTGAGTGAACCCCACTTGGCGACCGTTGTCATTCGTGCAGAATCGGGAGTAACTGCCAATAACAGCCCTAATGACGCTGGAGTGAGTAACGCGCCTCCGACACCTTGGATGAGGCGAGCAAGAATCACAATGGAAAAGTTTGGTGCGGCTCCGACCAGCATTGACGAAACCGCAAAAATTGCGAGACCGATCATAAAGACGCGTCGTCGGCCGAACCTGTCAGCTAAACGTCCCGCTGGTATCAGAAGAGCTGCGAAGGCGATCGTATAGGCGTTGAGGACCCAGGTAAGCGAACCTCGGCTGGTATCAACGAAGGTCTGTTCGAGGTCTGGGAATGCGACGTTCATGGTTGAGACATTGGCGGTGACGAGGAAAGCTCCGAGTGCCGTCGACAAAAACACCAGTCGTGATCGCCATGGATCAACGTCACCTGTTGAGGTTGTCTGGTTGGTGTCTGCGTCTGAAGGTGCGACTTTGAACACTGCGGGTAGAGCGCTCCTTTTCGAGCGCGTTTCGTTAGTGGTCATCGTCAATCAATTTGAGACGACATAAAGCTGGTCGCTGTTTAGGCCTCCGCAACGGCTTTCAGGTTCGCCAAGCTCTCAGCGATGTTGTCTAGCAGCAGTTTGTGTCGGTTTATTTTTTGGAAGAACTCGCCGTCAAGAATGGGTGAATCGAAACTTTCGGTGACCCGACATCCATTCGGTGTTGCTTCGATTTGGTAGCGCCATAGGGTGCTGCGACCATCATCTCCTGGTACTTCGAATGACCATTCTTTTCCGGGGTCGGCGGCCACGACAACGCACCCGGCATCCCATTTGTTGCCTCCGTTATCGTTGTATCCCCGAAATTTGGCACCAACAACTGCTTCGGTCGCGTCGCCTTCCCATTCTGCTTTGTAACACTCTGGGCTTAGTTCGTTGATCCTGTTCAAATCGGTCAGAATCGCATAGACCGATTCGGGGCTAGCTTCAATATCGATGGTTGTGTCGCCAGTTGTTTCCACCATTTTGGTCTACTTTCTCGAGTGCCTCTGCTCATCGCGGCCTTACTATCTTAACGATAGTTACTAGTTGTGGCCGTTGTGGTTACCCGGTTCGATCTAATAACCCCAGGATGGTCTCGACGCACCGGTCTGGTTGGTGTTCTTGGATAAAGTGGCCTGCCTCTTCGATGATTATGTGTGGCTGATCGGCTGCCCCCGGCACGCTGGTTGACATCAAACCCTGCAACGGGCCTGTCACCGGGTCGTTGTCCCCGAAAGCTGTCGTCAATGGGACGTGGCAATCGGCGAGGAGGGACCATATTTCTCGACATAGGTGGGCGCTGGGATGTACGCCTGATGTTGGGACCAAGACCGGGAATTGGCGTGCCCCGGCAACGTAGGTGTCATCGACGAACGGGGCGTTGTATGCCTGTTTTTCTTCTTCGGTGAGTTGGAAACCCGCTATTGATGGCAACGGCGAGTCGTCGCCAGCGACGCATTCCGATGCCAGAAATGGGGTGAGGTCTTGAGAAAATTGGCGCCATAAGGCAAACGGGTCTTTGTCGGTCATGCCGATGTCTCGACCTAATGGAACACCGGTGTTTGACGCGACCGCCCCTCGGTACATGTCAGCGTGTTGAGCCATGTGGCAGAGACCTAGCAGGCCACCCCAGTCCTGGCAGAACAATGTGATGGGGCCCAACGGTGATGTTGTGTCGATCTCGTTGATGGTTTGGGTGAGCCAACGAAGGTGTCGTCCGTAGGTGTAGTCATCGCGCATCACTGGTTTATCTGACCTGCCGAAACCAACGAGGTCAGGAACGACGACTCGGCACCCCGAGTTGACGAGGGTCGGGATCATTTTTCTATACAAGTAGCCCCAAGTTGGTTCGCCATGTAACAGCAGCACCGTCGGGCCGGTTCCTTCGTCGATGTAGTGGACACGAAGCTCCCCGTCGATATTCACGTACCGAGGTTCGAAGGGCCAATCAACTAAGTTCTCGAATCGTTCATCGGGGGTTCGGAGTTTGTCCATAGCGGCACCTTACCGCCAGATAAGTTTCTTGGACGTGGCGGCCAGTGAGCACCATCCACAAGTTTGGTCTTAACGGCGGCGTTGCTGGGCAGCTTTTTTGNGGTTGGGGTTTTGTTTNGATTTNGGGTAACCGTTGCCNCGTTTGGTGCCCTGGGGTTTGCCCTTCTTGCCGGNNGCNGGTTTTCTTTTCCCGGGCTTCCCTTTGCCGCCAGGTTTNCCTTTACCTACCGGCTTACCTTGACCACCCGGCTTACCTTGACCACCCGNNTTGCNGTTTGTTCCNNTTTTTTTGTGCTGTCCGTTGCGTTGCCCNCNGTTTTTGTTTTGGGGTTTGCGTTTGCCNTTACNACTNTTGCTTCGGNTTTGACNCCCCNCGNTTTTNCGNCCTTGTGGGCGTGCTGAATTCNGATTANCNNCACCTGTTNTTTGTGGTTTCCGGCTGACAGGTCGAACNTCTCCAAATGTGTCCAGNTCNGGGTCCACGACTTGNACATCAATCCCAGCTTCGCGTTGNAGATGTTTGACCGCTTTTCGTTGTGATTTGTCAACNAAACACACAACTGTTCCGCTGGCACCAGCGCGNGCNGTTCGTCCGCTTCGATGCACATACGCTTTGCCGTCTTCTGGAGGGTCGAAATGGAGNACACATTCAACACCATCAACGTGGATACCTCTAGCGGCCACATCGGTNGCGACNAGAACNAGNGCNTCGCCGTCGNTGAAGTGAGCTAGCGCCCGGTCACGNTGNCTTTGAGTTCGCGCCCCATGGATGACAGCTGCCTCAAGGCCTTCTCGTCCAAGTTGTTTCGCTGCACGGTCAGCTCCGTGACGTGTGCGAGTGAACACCACCGTTTTCCCTGTCCTTCTAATCAGGTTCACAGCGACTTTGACTCGCTCACTTCGGTCGACAGACCAGAAATGATGTTGAAGAAGTTGAATGTCGGGAGTTTCTGGTCCCACTTCGTGACGCACCGGGTCGGACTGATAGTCGCGAGTGAGTGCAGCGACGTCTTTGTCCAGCGTCGCCGAAAACAACAACGTCTGCCGGTCCGAAGGGGTGAGATCTAATATGCGCCGAACGTCCGGCAAAAACCCCATGTCGGCCATGCGGTCCGCTTCGTCGATGACAACAGTCCGAGCNGATTCAAGCGTCAACGCTTTGCGGTCAAGGAGGTCTTGGAGGCGTCCNGGNCATGCGACCAAAATGTCGACACCTTTTTTGAGGCGGTCGATTTGACGATTGATGTTGGTTCCGCCGTATGCGGATAACACCCAAAGGTCNTGTGCTTGAGCGAGTGGTCGNAGCTCATCAGCGATTTGTTCAGCTAATTCTCGAGTAGGTGCCAACACCAAAGCTGCTGGTGCTTTNGGTCGGGACCCAGCGGTGCGCACGATGACAGGAATTCCGAACGCGATGGTCTTACCTGAACCAGTTGGTGCACGCCCACAAATATCACGTCCAGCCAGCGCATCTGGGATAGCGGCTGTTTGCACCTCAAATGGCTCATCTATCCCCTGACTACTGAGGACGCGCGTCACTGAAGATGGCACGCCGAGTTCGGCGAAGGTGGCAGCCAACGGAAGGTCCTTGCTCTCGGCGGTTAAAGCGGTGGGAGGGGGGGCACCGAACCACTGTTCCGAGGTGTACCGAGGGTACCGGTTCATCGGCGTTCTACAGTGCACGCCCGCAGATCTATTCGCCGCCTATTCCCTAGCTTTTGATAATGANTTTATTCGTCCAGGGTTGGGCCGGTACCTCGTACTCTGGTCTGGCGCATGTTTCGCCGATAACGGTCAGCGTCGTAGCCGGTACCTCGATGCAAGATGCAGCGGTTATCCCAAAAAATAGTGTCACCTGGTTGCCAGTTCTGTGACCACCGATGCTCAGCTTGAGTTGCCGAGTCGTTAAGTTCGTCGATGAGGCGTCGGCTGTCTATACCACTCCACCCAATGATTGAACGAGCATGTGATCCGGCGTAATAGTTGCGTCGCCCGTTGTGTGGGTTGGTTCGAACTAGCTTCTGTTCAATCGGAGGTAATGAGGCTGCGTGATTGTCATGGACCGGTGCTGTTTTGGTGCGGCTGAACACATAATCATGGAGCACGTGAAGGTCGTTGATCTCTGATTGTTTATCTGGGTTGAGCCGTTCATAGGCAGCACGTTGGCTCACAAATTCAGTTGCGCCGCCCTCGCCGGGGACTTCATAGGCATGCAGAATTGACACGTAGGACGGCACTCGTCGGAACGAAGAATCTGAATGCCACAAATTATTGCCCTTCATGGAACGGGTATGTGTAGCAGATTCGTCATGTTGGGTTTCGGCGTCGATGACGTTACCAACAGTACCTATGTAAACAATCTCACCAGTTCGTCCGAAGGTGACATGGTTCTCTTCGGGTTCACCGAGCGCTGAAGTGAGCTGCATCTGAGCTTCATCGGTCATGTTTTGTTGTGGAAACAACAAAACAGAGTATTCGTCGATCGCTGCGTGTAACGCGACCACCTCTTCGTTGGTGAGTGCATCGGTTAAGTCGATGCCATTGACGCGTGCACCAAAATCGTCGTGAAGAGGTTCGAACTCCATAGCCATCAGTTTTGCACAGCCCGGACCCACCGGTCGAAAAGGCTACGCCAGTAGTCGCTATCTCCTCGAGAAACGGTAACTCAGGNATAGACCTCCTCCTCTTAGCTCGCCTAGTAGCTCCCTATGACCAATGGAAAGCTGTGTTCGACCCCAAGATTCCCTTACGTTGGCAGGGAAGGTGAACCAGACCCAAGAGGATTCGGTGAGCACTAGAGTTCAGCTATGACTGTGACACTAGTGACCGGCGCTAACTCAGGTCTCGGACGCGCAACTGCCTTNCTCCTCGCCCAAAAGGGACACAAGGTGTATGCCGGCATGCGAGATCTCGACAAAGGTTCAAAGCTGCTTGACCTAGCTGAGGATTACGACCTCTCAACAATAGAAATCGATGTGACCAACAACGACTCCGTTGTTGGCTGCGCCAACCAAATCGAAGCGAACGGAGATGCACTCGACGTACTGGTCAACAACGCCGGCGTCGCGTTGAACTCAGTCACCGAAGACATCGATATCGACAGGGCAAAAGAGGTGATGGACGTCAACGTGTGGGGCCCAGTGCGTTGCGTGAAAGCGTTTGTACCTGGGATGCGAGAGCGCGGCACCGGTCACATCTTCCAAGTGTCGTCTATCGCCGGTCTTATCGGCCACATCGGCCAAACCGTGTACGTCGGATCGAAATTCGCCTTGGAAGGAATGAGCGAAGCTCTAGCTCAGGAACTCATCAGCTTCGGCATTCGCGTCCATATCGTCGAACCCGGCGTTACACGCACTGCGATACTGCCCAAAAACGAAGGCAACCCTGTTCCTACCGCGTACCAAGATCACTACGACAGGATGTTTCAGTTCTACACGGCAGGGATTCAAGCCTCAGTTCAAGCAGAGACATTCGCTGAAACTATCTATGAGGCACTGAGCAGCTCTGAGTACCAGCTTCGTTATACGTGTGGCTGGGGTGGCAAAGAAATTGGTGAACGACACCAAGCTATGAGCGACGAAGAGTTCGTTGAACTCGGCTCGTTGGTGTCATCGGCCGAGGAATACGGTCACGCGTTTTTTGATCTATTTGACCTTCGTATCTGAGACTCGGTTCAATAGTTCGACACTTTCGCCTCGCTGCGCTACCGAACCCTTTAGAAGCTGACCTGACCGAGGAAAGCGTTGGTTCGCTCATATCGCAAACCCTGGTGGGCATGAAAGAACCTGGTTTAGAACAACATGGTCAGTGCTGTCGCGATGCCCAAGTTCGCACCGTTGACAAAAACCCATCGATTAGGTCGTCTGAAATTTCGAGTGACAAGGCTATGAATCCGCGACGCGCTATATACCAATCGTTGTCGAGCATCTCGTGGAAGAACAGTTCGAGCGCTGGTTCTTCGGCATGGATTGCGACCATTGATCCAACGCCTGTTGCTTGGAACTGACACTCGTTGGCTTCGAAGATCTCGTTGAGGCTCTCGCGGAGCCGATCACCTCGTTCATTCACGGTTCGAATCACCTCAGGGGTAAGTACCTCAGTCAAAGTTGCCACCACAGCTGTCATGGAAAGGATGTTGTTGTTGAAGGTGCCTGCCTGACTTAACGCTCCCCCGAGTTGAGGATCGAAAGCCGAAAGTAAATCTGCTCGTCCACCAAACGCTCCAAATGTCAAACCTCCAGCCAGGTACTTCCCCAATGTGGTTAGGTCCGGTAGGACCGACATCAATTCCTGAGCACCGCCTGGAGCGAGGCGCGATGTCATCACTTCGTCGAAGATCAGGATGGACCCGTTTTGGTCACATAACTGACGAAGTTCGGCTAGGAAACCGGGTGCGGCAGGGATGCATCCTCCCCCGCCTTGCACGGGTTCCACGATGACTGCGGCAATTTCGCCTGGGGCTGTTGCGAAGGCATCACCGGTTGCCTGGAAGTCGTTGAACGGAACCACCACAAAGTCGTGAGGGACATTCATTGGTGAAGACTCCGGAGCGAACGCCAGCACTCCCCCGTGGTAACCGTTTCTGAATGCGAGGATACGTTCGCGTCCTGTGTGGTGTTTTGCTAGCGCGAGTGCCATGAGGTTCGCCTCGGTACCGGAGTTGGTGAANCGAACTTGTTCAAGAGATGGGAATCGTTCGGTGAGNAGNCGCGCCGCTTCTATCTCGACCGTGTGNGTAGCNCCGAGAGAAAAACCNGTCTCAAGGGCCGCGCTAACAGCTCGACGCACAGCTGTAGGACTGTGACCTAAGAGACCTGCCGTGTAATTTCCAAGTAAGTCAACGTATTGGTTGCCGTCTACATCGACGAGATGCGGACCCTCGGCTGTCGCTACCCGGAAGGGAAAGGGTTCGAAATGAAGCACCGAACGCGTATTTCCACCTGGCATAACTTTCCNAGCTTCACCGTCGGCGGCGGCGCTCCTCGGNCGTTTCGAGCGATATCGCTCATGCGCCTCAGCCAGAGCTATGTCTTGAGAGGAACTCACTGCGCGAGTGGACCTCGTAGCAGGTGGCCTGGTGTCATCCCGGTGGTCTNTCCGTTTTCTACCAGTACTTCCCCGTTCACGATCGTGGCTGTGAAACCTGTCGCTGTCTGACGCAGACGAGGTGCCCCACTGGGGAGGTCATGAACGAGTTCAGGTAAATCCGGAGCGACCGTTTCAGGATCGAACACGTTGATATCGGCTGCTTTACCTTCAGCNAGCACTCCGCGATTGTTGAATCCCCAGGCTTGGGCAGGGACTTGNGTCATTCGATGCACGGCCTGTTCTAAGGTGAACGCTCCTTGGTTCCGCACCCAATGGCCGAGCATATGAGTCTGCAAGGACGAGTCCATGATCTGGGTGACGTGGGCCCCGCTGTCGCTGAAGGTNGGTATGGAATATGGGTGACGCATCAGCTCTAACACCACATCCTGGTCTTGGTTTGCTGCAGCTTGAATAAAGAAAATATCCAAATCATGTTTGAGGGCCAGATCGATGAAGACTTCCATCGGGTCTTGATTCAGTTGTGATGCAATGTCAGCTATGGAGTCGAAAGGTGGAAGAGCTGAGCTTTCCATCGGATAGATGTGTTCCCACTCAGGTTTGCGCGCCTCTGCGCCTATCGACCGGCCGTAATCACCATTTTCTGCCTCTTGAACGAGTCGTGTCCGAGTGGTCGGGTCGGTGAGGGCAGCTCGCTGTTCATCCAGAGAGCGTGTCCTCAGTTCATCCCACACGGGTAATGCATCAAATGGAAGCCTGGTCGCGAACGACAGGAGAACGCCGAAGTAGCGAGTATGTACCTGTGCCCATGAACGACCGCCGCCGTTGTTGATTCGNTCCAATAATTCGATNACCGGTTTCCAACCGTTGTCNCCTTGACCTGCGGCCAACATGCCGTAGGTNANNGGGACACCGGTTCGGATTGCTAAATCTGCGAGGCGACTGATGTAGGCCTCGCGTTTTACTGGGTCTCGGGATCGGAGGTGGTGGTGATTCGCTAATTCGAATATGCCTGCTCCGAGTCGCCCCATCTCGGTGACCAATGCGTCAATCTCATCCCATTGGGCAATTCGACTGGCAACCGGGCGATCATCTGAGGTCGCGTGGTTTACTGAAATTGATGTGGTGAAGCCCATAGCGCCTGCCTCGATCGATTCGCGCAGTTGACCCACCATGCGGCTGAGATCGTCTTCGTTGGCTTCTTCTTCGAAAGCGCGTTCTCCCATTGCCCATGTGCGCAACGCGGAGTGACCTACATATCCCGCGTAATTAATGCCCTTTGGAGTTCGGTCAACGAAGTCAAGGTATTCGGGGTAGGTCTCCCACGACCAATCNATGCCNGCCGCCATGGCNTCCGCGGAAATGTCCTCCGCACGTTCAAGGTTGCGCACGACGAGATGCCGTTCATCTGATCGCACTGGGGCCAAAGTGAAACCGCAGTTGCCCATGACTGCCGTTGTCACCCCATGGAAACATGAACTTTCACCTAATGGGTCCCATGCAATTTGGGCGTCCATGTGGGTGTGTACGTCTATGAATCCCGGGCTGACGACGCGGTCGCTGGCATCAATTTCACGGTCGGCGGAACGGCCGTTGAGGTTACCTATTTCGGCAATAACGCCGTCTTGCACCAAAACGTCAGCTATCTCGCCAGGTCGGCCGGTGCCGTCAATCACAGTCCCGCCGCGAAGAATAAGTTCGCTCATCGATGCCCCCAAATCTTGTCTACCGAAATGCCTGCCTCTTAACCACANCACATTACTGCGGCCAACCGGCTGCTGTGTCTGGTTCTTCGACTCCGCTAGGTCGGTTTCTCTAATGCAGCTTGTTTGCTATTCGGTCTAAGGGATCACCGGCAACATGATGTGACTCTGATAGCGGCCGTTGTGGTGAACTTTTTGTGTGGCAATCTTCCAGGTTGTATCTCGGGCTTGATCACCTCCGGTGTTTAGGTTGCGATCGAAACGCGGGAAATTACTCGAACTGATATCAAGTCTGATTCTGTGTCCGGCCAGGAATACATGAGAGGTGGCCCACAAATCGATTTCTAGTTCGGTGACTTGACCTGGCTGCATCATCGTTGGATGTTCGCGCGACTGTCGGTACCGGCAACGAATCATTCCATCGATAATGTTTTGNGCGTANCCACTGGGGTGAACATCGACCAGCTTCGCAGTGAANTCNGTATCCAAAGCTGAAGATTCAGCGAACAACANGACTTTGATGGGTCCGGTTACTTCTACNTCGTCTGGNAGAATTTCTCCCGTGTAGACCAAGACATCGGGCCTGTTNTCNACCTCGCGCTGGTCGTAAGCGCCGATTGGNAGGACNAGNAGGTTCCCGCCGGTAGTTGGTACCGGATCTTCGGGGTCGTATTGGAAGGTGTCTGGTGGTGAATCTGCTGCCACTTTCGTTGTGAGGACACCATCGCCGTCAGCTGTGTTGGCTGATCCATCGCTATCTAGATACATAGGCGTCCATTGAGTTCGCGTCAGCGGCCATTCCTGTTCGTCTCGCCACTGGTTTCGTCCCATTGTGAAAAGCCGGATCGGTGGTCTTTCATCCCAGTTGTTGTTCTCGTTTTTGAGCCATCTGTCTAAGAAGTCCAGCTCATATTCGTGAAGGTCAAGCAGTGAGGAATCACCGAAGTTTGCTTCACCNGCGCCTTTGGTGGTTGGTGAGGTGTAGGGGAACAGGTGGCCCCAAGGACCTAAAAGTAGGCGTTGACCGCTTCGAGCTTCAGGGCTCTTAGCTCCCTTAGCCAGTCCGTTGTACATGATGGTGCCGTCACGACTGAAGATGTCGTACCAGCTGCTGACATGAAGCATTGGCACGTCTACATCTCCGAATTTTCGTTCGGCGTTGATGTTGTGCCATAAGGGTCCGGCGTCTGGGTTATCGAGATAGTCGCGCAGGTATGGAGCGACTTCGTCAAGTAGGTCCGCCCAATCCATTAATGGAAGTCGTCGATAGGCCTCTGCTGTTAGCGGGTTCGCAAAATTGATTGATCGTTCAAGGTGGGGGCGGATCTGAGGCCAAAGGTCGTCTTTGAGTCCCATTCGGTCGATGGTGTTCCGAGCAAGAAATATGGCGTACGGGATCATCCAACCGTGAACGAGTGCGCCCCCTACGTCGTACACCCACCCCGAGTGGAAATCTGCGGCAGCTGATACGGGCACTTGACACCGCAAAGACGGAGGTGCNGTCCAGGACATTAGGTANTGTGTGGCCCCAAGGTATGACTGGCCAATTGTNCCAACTTGGCCATCNCTCCACGGNAATTTTGCAGCCCATTCAACTGTGTCNTATCCGTCAAATGGCTCGTCNATNAGTGGCGTAAAGTCGCCTTCGGAAGCGAACCGTCCTCTGGTGTCCTGGATTGCGACGATGTATCCCTTGGGGACAAAGAATTCGTGATCACCGAAGTCACTAATGAATTGTTTCCCGTAGGGAAGNCGAAGGAGAAGNACGGGGAACTTGCCTTCGGCGTCGGGCCTGTAGACATCGGCGAACAACGTTGTGCCNTCCCTCATNTTGGCCGGGACGTCTACTTCTTTGATGATTCGATATTCGGCTCTATTCAACGGGCTTCCTTTCTGGGTGCTCGTGAATTCGGGCTTTCCGGTCCGCTCTACTAGTTTGACGGCGCTTTACATGTCTGAAGCAACATGGCCGTGTTGTCATATTCTTGCACTTCTATGATTTTGCACTCGACAACTCTGTTCATTTGAAGCCGCTGAACAAGAGTTGTTACCTCGCTCACGTCAACCAAAATTAGACGGGGAGTTCGAAGTGCTGCGAGAGTTTTTCATTTGGATACTGACAAGTGCTCCGAAAAGCGCTGCTACCGATGCGACAACGAAGGGAATTTGGAAGGAGCCGGTTCTTTCGCCAACCCACCCAGCGAATGGTGGTCCGAGGAGTTGAGCAAGCCCGAAAGCAAAAGTGATGGTGCCGAATGCGGTCACAAANGATCTGCCGTCTAGAGCATCAGCCAACATGGCCCCAATGGTGGTCGGGACTCCAGCGATACAAAGCCCGAATGCGAACACGCCAACTGTGACCACTGCACCGTTGTTGGTGAGCGTGAGAAGCGGTGCTGTCGCCATTAGGACAAACCCGAGACCCATGGTGGTTCGGCGAGAGAAATGATCTGAAATCCGTCCGAAGACCACTCCTCCGAAAATGCTGGCTAATCCCAACAGCGCGAACATTAAACGCGCTGTGTCTCCACTCCAGCCCGAAGCCACTAATTGAGCGGGAAGAAAGTAAAAGAATAACGAGTACGTGATGCCGAAAATCACAAAGCTGAGCGTTATTAGTCGCCAGTTGGGGACGGTGGTCAAGACTGATATCGGAACTTTTTCGGTCTCGGTTGTGTCGCCNCTGCGACTCANAACCACTANCAGTCCGAGTAGGACGAACACTCCCACTGCAGCNTGGACNCCATAGACAGGGCGCCACGCGAACTCGTTCCCGGTGGCTGTGCGAACCGCTGATGTTAGAGGTCCGGCAAGCATGACTCCGGTACCGATCCCCGAGCCCACAAGTCCGATAGCGAGGCCACCTTGTGCTGGTCCGACCATGGATGCGGCTATGCCTGGAGCAGGAACCCACACCAACGCTGCTCCGAACCCTGCGATAAAGAGGGCAAGGGCGAGGGTGCCCGAGTTAGGGCTGACTGCCATCGAACCAAGCCCTATGGCAGACAGTGTGACTCCAATTTTTATTAAGTCGCTGGGGTCGGTGCGAGTCGAAAGATATGAGGTGACTCCCGTACCGAGTAAATAGGCGACCAATGGGACGTTGCTTAAGAATCCCGCCAATGTGTAGGAACCCAGTAGCTCACGATCGATGGCCGTTAGAAGAACCGGGAACGTGAACCGTCCGAACCCTTGGGCGACCATGGAAGCTAATCCAATAAAAAGCAACGCCAACCAAGGCCGTTTAATTCTCCTTGCCTGTGTNCCAGTCTCTACTGGGTCGCAATAAGGAGCTACTTCGAACACTGAAGGCCACCGTGGATTTGGATTTTTGTCTGTCACCACGGACATCTTCCGTCGTGAGTCGGTCGGTAAGCCACGCCCACATTCTGCCCAAAAATGAGGCCTCCTGAACCAAGACAATAAGATCCGCTGTGTTGGAATACGGTTCCNAGTTGTTTCGGCGCGTTCTGANGTGGCTCAAGGAGAAAACATGTCTTCCCAGATTCCCTGCAAAGAACGCTGCTTTGAAGACTTCTCCATCGGAGAATCATTCGTTCTAGGCAGCGTTGAAATGGTTGAGGCTGAGATGATCGATTTTGCGACGCAGTTCGATCCTCAACCTTTTCATATCGACCCCCAGGCAGCAGTTGACACGATCTTCGGTGGATTGNTCGCGTCGGGCTGTCACACCCTTTCCTTAATGATGAAATTGAACACTGAGCATTTCCTNGGAGAAAACGCTCTCGGTTCGCCTGGNATTCGGGAACTGTCCTGGCCAGTGCCCGCCCGCCCGGGCGACGTGTTGACCTTAGAGGTCAACATATTGGATATGAGAGTGAGTAAATCGCGACCAAATTTGGGTCTGATCGAGGTCAACTATGAGATGACAAACCAAAACGCTGATCTGAGTTTGAAGGCTATATCGACAATTATGTTCGCCAAGAGAGACGCTTCTAAGTAGNTCTCAAGGACTTTTCAGATTGTTGCTAGTAGATGGCNAGAAGTTCTGCNACCACGATCAGCGCGATGACAACGAAGTTCACGACCCTAAAAACGGGCATTGGTACTGCGGCGAATCGACGGCCAATGTTGCTGGCCTGGAAATCTTCGGGAAGGTCCTTAGCGATGGCAAACAGGTCCTGCATGCAGTCATCCATGAAGAACACGGTCCATAACGAGGTGAGGACTGTCACTGCGGCTAGGGCAAGTTGAATACCAGAGTCCTCCAACCCGTTGCCGGCAAATCCCAGCACCACAAGTAGCCCTGTATGAATGACCGCNAAGAACATAATCATCGCTCGGGCATCTGCTGCTCTCGCTGATAAAAGATCTACATAGTCTTCTGCATCCATCTGCATGACTTTCACCTTTTTAAGTCTCGATTCGGGCCAGGTCGCTCGAATTTCTGCCTTCTAATTGAACGACCTTAGGGCACTCGTGGTAGAAGATCTTAAATTTTCGGGCTAGGGCGCCGAAGCTGAGTCCCTGGCGGCAGCTTGCCAACAGCTAGTCAGCCATCTCTTGCCGTCAGGTGGAGAGCGTCAACCTCAGGAGCCACTCGATGTTGATCCCAGTGATCCAAGATTGAGTGGGCCGAGGACAGCAACTTGGCACGAAGCTCGTCATCTTCAGCGTCAGTGGTCAATTCGAGCCTGTGACCACTCGGGTCGTGAAAATAAATTGATTTGCAAAACGAATGGTCGATGGGTCCGAGCACCTCTTGTCCACCTTGTTCCAGGCGTTCTTTATAAGACATGAGCGCTTCGAAATTTTCTACCTTCAACGCGAGGTGCTGAACCCAGTCTGGTGTGTTCGGGTCGGGGACCATTTCCTCTGATTCGGGTAACTCGAAGAAGGCTACCGAACCNCCATCAGCCATTTCGAGGAAGACGTGAATGTGTGGGTACCGCTCACCGGTAGAAGGAACAACATTNTCAGCAATCGAAGTAGCGAGCTTGAGGTCCAAGAATCTTTCATAAAAGTCGACCGTCTCTTTCGCATCGGTGCACCGATACGCAACATGATGTAGCCGTTCCACAACCATTTNTGCCTCCCCTCAACACAACATTACTTCANTTGGCCTGGCCAGAATCCAGTCNGGTNGCTAGCCCCTCATGACGGCGGGTTTTTCGTGTCTTGTCGCCGGGGTGAACGGTCAGTGCCCTGTTGCTGTGTCTCTGTCTGCGAGACGGAGCGCTGCTTGCAGGGTCACTTCCGCGCCGATCGTCGAGTGTTCTTGGGTGATGTTTTCCGCTTCGTTGTGTGAAAGTCCGTCTTCGCAGGGGATGAACAGCATTCCGGTTGGCGCAACGCGGTTGATGTAGACAGCGTCATGACCAGCTCCTGACACGATGTCGGCAGATTCGAAACCGCCTTGGCTGGCGCTGTCTCGGATTGCGTTCACAATGTCTCCGTCGAATTCCACTGGTGGCGAGTACCAAATTTGGTTAACAGACGCTGGAGGATTCATGGACTTCGCAAATTGAACCAACTCGTCGTTCATTCGTGAAAGTTCTTCAGGATCTGGATGTCGGAGATCAACGCTTAAATCGACAGTGCCGGCCACGGTATTTCTCGAACCGGGTGTGGAGGCAATGACTCCAACTGTGGAACGCCCTTCGGGCCGGCTTTTGGCGATTTCGTCAACGGCGGTGATGAGTCGAGCTGCACTGAGCATTGCGTCAGAGCGGCGGTCCATTGGAGTTGTTCCTGCGTGCGACTCGACTCCTCGTATCGATACGTCGTACCAGCGGATTCCTTGGACCCCGGTCACGATTCCGACAGAGATGTCGCTTGCCTCAAGAATAGGTCCTTGCTCTATGTGGGGTTCTAGGTAGTAGCCAACGGGTCGACTACCGCAAGGGTCGCTTCCTGAGTAACCGATCCTGGTTAGTTCGTCTACCAGTACCGTCCCGTCTTGTGCTGTAGCTCCTAGGCCATCCTCTAGTGAGAATTCACCACCAAAGACTCCGGAACCCAGCATTGCTGGAGGGAACCGTGCGCCTTCCTCGTTGGTCCAAGAAACCACTTCGATGGGTGCTTCGGTGATGTGTTCGTGGTCGGTGAGTACACGCAGGATTTCAAGTCCAACCATTACTCCGTAGGCACCATCGAACTTACCTCCGGTTGGTTGGCTATCTAAGTGACTTCCTATAACAACTGGATCACGGTTTGGGTCCGTGCCTTCTCGGCGAGCGAAAAGGTTGCCCATCCGATCAATGTGCACTGAACATTCGAGTTCGGTGACCCATTCAACGAATTGATCTCGACCGGCTTTGTCTGCGTCGGTCAACGCGACCCGCGCTACGCCTCCTGCTTCTGTTGCCCCGATTTCTGCGAGGTGATGGAGGGCGTTCCACAATCGCTCTCCATTGACATGAAAATCAGCCATATCTCAATGATATTGCGGATGCGACATCCCCGGGCTTGCCGCAGAAACGGAGGTTCTCTGGGTTCATGCCGCGATGACGGGCTAGCTTTGCCGAGTGGGGAAATCGGCAGAAAATTCGATAGGTCGGTTTCCTGCTATGCGGTCGGTGCAGTTTCGTTGGCTTTTCGCTAACGGTTTCTTTAGTACCGGCTCACGCTGGGCCCTTGTGTTGGCGCGAGGGTGGTTGGTGCATGACTTAAGTGGTGGTTCCACCGCAGCGGTGGGTTGGGTCACCTTTGCAAGTTTCATTCCCTTCGTGGTGGTTGGCCCTATTGCAGGGGCTATGGCTGATCGGATACAGCGCCGACGAGTGTTGATAGCTGGTGGGATGTTCGGAGTTTTGGGTGCCACAGTTTTGGCTTTCGCCACTGCTTTGGATCTCGCCCAGGTTTGGCACGTGGGCGTGTTGGCGTTTGCTACAGGGTCTGCCCAGGCGATTACTGTTCCGACTCGTCAAGCTCTGGTCGCGACTTCGGTTCCCCGGCCTCACTTGACCAACGCAGTGGCCTTAAGTGGCCTATCCCAGCATGGATCTCGATTGGCGGGCCCGCTCTTTGGGGCCGCCTTCCTAAGCACATTGGGTGTGAGTGCTGTCTTCGCGGTGGCAGCTGTTCTTTTAGCGGTTGCTTTGTTTTGCGCATTCCAAGTGGGAAGCGAAGTCAACGAAGCTTCGCGCATGGCGACCGAAACGGGACTTACAGGAGACCAAGGACCTAAGGGAGCGGTGGCTGCNGCTGTTACGACATTGAGTGCAGACTTGAGAGCTGCTCTCCGCTACGTAGGAGCTGACCGTCGACTATTGACGGTGATAGGGATGGTTGGTGTTCACTGTTCCTTGACGATGGCCTTTGATGCGATGCTGCCCGCGTTATCTGACAAGGTGGGCGGCTCAGAGGGTTTGTACGGTTCGATTCTTATTGCACTAGGTGGAGGTGCCTTGGTAGGGACCTTGGGGGTTTCTCAGATCCATAAAGCCTCTACGCGAGCTGCCAGTTTCGTTGCGACTGGCATTGCATCGGGGCTGTCGATTGTGTTGTTGGGAGTCGCTACGAGCCGAAACCTTGTGCTCCCGGCAGCTGTTCTCGCTGGCCTCAGCCAAGCCGGTTATATGGCGCTGTCGGCGACGCTTGTGCAAGGGGTTGTGGCAGACAAGTTTCGCGGCAGGGTTATGTCGTTCTACATCATGATCGCGGCGGGACACATGGCTCTCTTGAATCTAGGTTTCGGCCAGATCGCTGAAGTCGTTGATGTCAGGGTCCTACTCGTTGTTCCGGGGTTGGCTTGGGTGGTGCTTTTCTTAGTTTTTGCGCTGACCCTACCTGAGGCGAGAAGTGTCTCATTTAAAGGCCATTTCACCTACGAGGAACAACCTACGGGTGACGTCGTCTAAACACGAAGCTAGACCCAAGCGTCGTTGAGTACTCGCAAGGCGTTTGCGCCCATGACTTTTTCTATTTTGTCGTCGCTGTACCCGTGTTTGACTAACCAGCGGACAAGGTTGTGTGACGACTCGGTGGGGTTCTCAAGGCCTTTCACGTAGTCAACATGTTCGAACTCGGGTGGTGTCTGAGTTTCTTGGGTCGGATCCAACTCGTCGAATGTGAAAGCAGCTGCATAGAGCTGATGAATCCCGACATGGTCGCCATAGGTTGTGTCTGCACCGAATCCGACATGGTCGATTCCGACGAGGTCGACNATGTATTCGAAGTGCTCCATNACGGACTCGATGTCGTGGGTTGGGTGACTTGTGGTGAGAGTGGTGTGGGGCGCTGCTTCGATACCTATTACTCCACCCTTTTCGGCGCATGCTTGGAGCACGTTGTCTGGGGCCATTCGGTTGGTGTTCCACAACGCTCGCGCTCCAATGTGGCTTAACACAATNGGTTTNTCNCTGGCTGCTATCGCGTCGAGTGTGGTCTGGTCACCACAGTGCGAACAATCGATGAGCATNCCAAGTTGATTCATGCGTCNTATGGCTCTGCGTCCAAANTTNGTTAACCCNGAGTCATTGTTNTCGCGTAGGCCGCAACCGAGGTNGTTGGCCTCGTTATAGGTCACACCGATTGAACGCACCCCGAAGCCGTAGAGGATGTCGAGCCGGTCAAGCTCATTTTCAATCGGGGCTGCCCCTTCGAGGGTCGCGACCCACGCCACCTTGCCGCTGTCCCGAGCTTCAAGAATGTCTGATACCGAGGTCGCGGGTACGACGAAATCTTGGTGGGCAATGTCGCACAGTCTCATACCGATGTCGTGCAGAACTTCAGTCCATTTCCAGCCGCTCGATGATTCGATAGTGCAGATTCCGTCAAGGAGGTTGTCGAATACACAATCCCAACTTGAGTGAGCGAGGCCTTCATAGGCGGTGGAAATGTGTCCATCCTTGACATAGCTCGGGGTCTCACTGATGTCGTCTGGGAATCGATTTGGGTGGTCATGCATTGAAACCAAAACGAATTCGCGTGTCAGTCGATCGACCTGTTCTTCTTCACTGTCTGTCAGCGGTACTTCTGTTGGTGGAACCCGATCAAGTTCTCGCGCTAAATCGTAATGCTGGTAGTCAGGTCCTTCTTTGAGGTACTGAAAGGACTGATATTCATCGGTGCGTCGTGACGTTGTCATATGCCACGCTAACGCGCGTCTGAAACACCGGTCAGTTAAACGGTGCTCGCAGTATCTGTGCGAGGGTCACCGAAGTCAAAGCCACCGGCAAGAACGCAACATCGAAATTTATGTGGCTCTTGACTTCGCGGAATCAGGTGACAGCGGTAATGAATCTCTCTAAACCAGCGATGTGATCATCGGCTGATTCAAGACCAGAGGGAGGTGTCCCCGACCAGGCCGAAGTGACGCTCATGGTGTTAACGCATAGGTGAGAGATTGAGGCGTTTCGAGCTTGGTCGGTTAGACCACCCCACTTCTCTGGGCCAAGGCCGTAGGGCATGTTGAACTCGATCGGAAAGGTTGATGGTTCGCGGCCTTCTTCGGAGATCATCTCTCTGAGTTGGTTGGCGAGCTCAACAGTGCTTTTCCCAGCGCTAGCAAATGTGAATCCATCGCCGATGCGAGCGGCCCGTCGCATAGCTACTTCGGAGCTACCACCGAGCCACACTGGTATCGGTTTCTGTGGTCGTGGAGAGATCCCGGCTCTTTCTATGCGGTGATGGGAAGTGTCAACGTCGACTATTTCTTCGGTCCAAAGGCGGCGCAGTAGCTCTATCTGTTCGTCGAACAGGCGACCCCGTCCCGCCCATGGAATTCCCAATGATTCGTATTCGACATGGTTCCAACCGGTACCTACTCCCAGACGTAAACGCCCTCCAGATAGAACATCAACCTCGGCTGCCTGCTTAGCAGCCAGCACCGTCTGTCGTTGAGGGAGAATAATGACCGACGTTTGAAACTCAATTGAACTAGTGATACCCGCCAAGAAACCAAAAAGTACGAAGGGTTCATGGAACGGATGGTCCTGGGTGTAGGGGCCCGTGAGTTTTGGCTCCCTACCTGCATGTTCCGCGCCCAAAACATGGTCGTAAGTCACGATGTATTGATAACCAAGGTCTTCTGCTGCTTGTGCCCAAGCACGAATCTGTGTGGGGTCGTTGCCAATCTCACACGTGGGAAACACTGCACCGAACTCCATCACTGACCTCCTATTGTTCGCCCTACTAAAGGACTCCCCCAATAACGCTTAGTGAAAACAAACTTATTACGTCACAGCCCACCCATTCTTGGACTTGGAAAGTTCGAGCGTCTCCTTGACCGTTACGACGGCTACGGAGTGGCGTTGAGGGTTAACGCCGATGCCTTGGGTGTATCAAAATGGATGCAGTCGAGGTAGTTGGCGGGATTGAAACTCGGCTGGCCGAATCCCATCAGTGATTTAGGTGGATCGATCAAAGAGACCACTTTCGAGATACTTCAAACCGCTATCGCAGTTAAAGGTCACGACTGACGAA